>JABWBJ010000275.1 GCA_013360595.1 Gemmatimonadaceae bacterium
CGTCGAGGTCGGCGACCGGCTCGGACTCGGCGCGACCCCCGTGGCGGACCTGGAGGGGGCGCAACTGGAGCGGTGGCACACGATCTACGCGGCCGCTCGCCGGTACCGGATCGCCACCGAGCTTTCGGCGGCGATCTACGACGCCGCGGTGGCCGAGGACATCGACCCCGCCCTGGCGTACCCGCTGGTCCGTCTGGAAAGCCGCTTCGACGAACAGGCACTCAGCCACGCCGGCGCCGTCGGCCTGACGCAACTGATGGTTCCGACCGCCCGGGCCTACATCCCCGGCGTGTCGAGGGAAGACCTCTACGACCGCGACCTGAACCTGACGATCGGGTTCCGGCACCTCCGGTCGCTGATCAGGACGTATCGCGGGAACGTGCAGCTGGCGCTGCTGGTGTACAATCGAGGCCCCGAAGCCGTGGCCCTCGATCGTGAGCTGGGCATCGATCCATCGAACGGATACGACCGGATCGTGCTGAAGGGATACCGCGGCAAGGGCGTCCTGAACGACTGACGCGACCCGGAAATTCGCGCCAGGCGTAGCGAGGAGTGACGCGTGAAGGGCGAGGAGCAATCCTCGTTCCTCACGATTCACTCCTCGTTTCACTTACCGGACTCTGATCGCCTGCCCGGGGTAGATGACGTTGCGCTTGAGGCCGTTGAGCGACATGAGCCGCGCGACACTCACCCGGTTCCGCGCCGCGATGTGCGACAGGGTCTCGCCTTTGCGAACGATATGGACGCCGTTCACCGCCGCGCCGTACCGCTCGATGGCCGGGTCGGCGACCTGGAAAGCTCCGCGTATGGCGAGCTTCGTGGGCACGTTCACCGACGCGCCGGCCGCCACGCGCGTGCCGCGCAGCTGCGGGTTGTACCAGCGGAGCTGGGTGGAGGTGAGGCCGTGCGCCTTGGCGAGCGCGGCCAGTGTGGTGGCCTTCTTCACCTTGACCGGCGTCCAGGCCGCGCGGACGGAATCCGGAATGGCGAGGAAGTCGGCGGCGAACGTCGCCGGTGCGTAGCCGAGTGGCACGCGCACCCAGGTGTCGCCACCGGGGGGGGTGATCCCGCGCAGCAGGTGCGGGTTGTGCGTCTTCAGCGAGTCGAGCGGCGCGCCCGTCGCCAGGCCCACCGCGGCCACCGACGTCGCCGGCGGCACCAGCACGGAGTCGTACGCGTAGGGGGCGACGGAATCGAGTCGGATGCCGTACTTCCACGGTTCCTTGCCGATCGCAGCGGCCGCGATCAGCTGCGGGACGTAATTCGATGTCTCGGCCCGGAGCGCGCGCGTCTCCGCGAGGGCGAAGAACTGGTCGTCCCCTTCGCTGTCGGCAACGCGGTCGGCATAGCGGGTCAGGCCGCGGGACACCCGGCCCGGCCCTCCGTTGTACGCGGCGGCCGCGAGATAGAGCGACCCGAACTGGTCGCGGAGCGCCGTGAGGAAGGCCGCGGCGGCCTTCGTGGATCGGACCGGATCACGCCGTTCGTCCACCCACCAGTCCACCCGGAGCCCGAAGCCCCTCGCCGTCGCCGTCATGAACTGCCACATGCCGACCGCGGCGGCCCGCGAGTAGGCGTGGGGATCGTACCCGCTCTCCACCAGGCCCAGGAAGTACATGTCCTCCGCGATGCCGGCTTCGCGGAAGGTCTTCCGGATCATGGGCTCGTACTTCCTCCCCCGGTTCATCCAGGCCTGGACCCGGTCACGGGCGGGGCCCGTGTACCGGTCGATGTAGAAGGCCACGCGGTCGTGCTCCAGGTACGACTTGACGTCGATGTCCCAGGTCGCCTCGGCAGGCGCCGGCGGTGGCTCCGGGGGCGACCCCGCGGCCTCGGCGAGCGGCACACTTTCCGGCGCTGCCACCGACTCGGCGCGGTTCCCTTCCTGTGCCGGGTCCGCGCGAACCGCGGCCGTCGCCGGCGCCGAATCCGGCAACGCCACGGGCGCGGTCATGGGCACCCCGGACGGAAGGCACCCGCCCAGGAACGCCGTCACGACCAGGAGTGAACGAACCGTGCCGCAGGAAGGCATCTCGTGAGGGCTGCTGGTTCCGGGCGCCGGGCCCGCGCTGGCCTATCTTACCTCTCGACGGGTCTCCCGCCAGCCGGTTTTTCTTGGACGCGCGGGACGCCGGCCGGGTTTACCGGGCGCCTTCAGTCCGTCGAGGGACCGATGAGCCGGTTGGTGGCCTGGAGCGTGGCCAGGACGGCGCCTTCGAGCGGGTCGGCCTCGGCGATGCGGCAGCCGACCAGCTGTTTCCGCTGGCCTTCGCGGCGGCCCATCACGCTGACCATGATGACGTTGGCGTCGAAGGCCCGGATCGACTTCACGCCAACGAGCTCGAAGACGTCGCGGTGACTGGAGAACTCGGCGAGCGCCTTGATCGTGGCCTCGACCGCGAGCCGGAGGTCGGCCCATGAGGAGGAAACCCCTTCGGCCTTGCCGACGAATCGCCGGCCGTCCTTCCACTCCAGGGTGACCTGCGCCGAGCCCAGTCCGGAGGGGAGACGGCGGAAGACCAGTCCGGCGAAGCGAACGCGATCGGTGCCGGCCGTGAGTGGCGCCGTCGTGCCCTCCCCGCTGGGAGAGGGGGCGTCGCCCTGCGCCGCAATCGGAGTGATCATCAGGTGAGCTGGAGACTGGCGTGCTTGATGGGAAACGACCGAGGACGGCGCCGGGCAACGGCGGGATTGCCAGCCTCGAGCGTTCGGCGCTAATTGGAACGATGGGCTCCCGTGTCCTCGCGCTCCTCCTGATCGTGACCCACGCCGCCGCCGCGCAGGATCATGCCGCCCGCCTCCGAGAGCGGGTCGTGGCGCGGATCGACGAGGTGCCGGGGGCGACCGTGGGGGTCGTGTTCCGGGAGGTGGGCGGGGGGCCGCCATCTTCATCAACCCGGACACCGTGTTCCACGCCGCCAGCACCATGAAGGTGCCGGTGATGATCGAGTACTTCCGGGCGGTGGACGCCGGGCGGGTGAGGCGCGACGGGGAGCTCCTGCTGAGTACGCAGTTCAGGTCGATCGTGGACGGCTCGCCCTACTCGCTGGACGCGGGCGTGGATTCGGACAGTTCGGTGTTCGAGCGCGCGGGCCAGCGCGTGCCGCTCCGCTGGCTGGTGGAGCGCATGATCGTGCGCTCGAGCAACCTGGCCACGAACGCGCTGATCGAGCTGCTGGACGCGCGCCGGGTACAGGCGACGATCGAGGCGTTGGGCACGACGCGCACGCAGGTCCGCCGGGGCGTGGAGGACGGCAAGGCCTTCGCGGCAGGCCTGAACAACGAGACGACCGCGCGCGACCTCGCGACCCTGCTGGAGGCGATCGAGCTCGGGAAGGCGGCGCGGCGGGAAAGCTGCGCCGAGATGATCGAGATCCTGGCGGCGCAGGAGTTCAACGAGGAGATCCCGGCCGGGTTGCCGGCGGGGACGCGAGTCGCCCACAAGACGGGCTGGATCACCGGCGTGACGCACGACGCGGCGCTGGTCTATCCGCCGGGGGGCAAGCCGTACGTGCTGGTGGTGCTCACGCGCGGCATCCGCGAGCGTGCCGCGGCGCAGCGACTGATTGCGGACATTTCGCGCCTGGTCTGGGCCGCGCGACGCTGAAGCAGCGAGGCGGCGAAGCGATGAGCTGGCCTCAGCTCACCGTGTCCGGATGAGATGGGCCCCGCAGCCGACATTCGCGCCCTCCGCGGTGACTCGCTCTTCCTGAAAAGCGAGTGACCGCGGAAACGGCCGGAGTCAGCGCGGATTGGTGCCCTGGCGTATCCGCGGTGATTCGCGTTCTCCGCGGTGACTCGCTCTTCCTGAAAAGCGAGTGACCGCGGAAACGGCCGGAGTCAGCGCGGATTGGTCACTCCTGGCAGCCCTGGCGGATCCGCGGTGATTCGCGTTCTCCGCGGTGACTCGCTCTTCCTGAAAGGCGAGTGACCGCGGAAACGGCCGGAGTCAGCGCGGAACGGATGCCACCGGTCTCGGATGCGTGATCCGCGGTGATTCGCGTTCTCCGCGGTGACTCGCTCTTCCTGAAAGGCGAGTGACCGCGGAAACGGCCGGAGTCAGCGCGGATTGGTGCCCTGGCGTA
>JABWBJ010000276.1 GCA_013360595.1 Gemmatimonadaceae bacterium
CCACCGGCAGCGCCGCCACCACGTCGCCCATCGCCAGGCGGTACACCGCGACGCCGATGCTCCCGAACAGGGCGATGCCCAGCGCGCCTCCCATCTCGGCGCTCGTCTCCGATAGCGCCGAGGCGGCCCCCGCGCGCTCCGGCGGCGCCGTGCCGATGATGAGGTCGGTCGTCAGTGTGAAGACGGGCGACATGCCCAGCGAGAAGATGACCGTGCCGGCCGCGAACCAGGCGAAGGTCGTGCCGGCGCCCTTCACCGCGAACATGAGGAAGCCGATCGACGACGCCGCCAGACCGGCTGCCATCAGCGTCGTCGGCGCCATTCGGCGCGCCAGCGGCGGCGTCAGGCTCGAACCGGCGATGAACGCCACCGCCCACGGCAGCGTCCAGATCCCCGCCACCAGCGGCGACAGCCCCAGCACCAGCTGCAGATACTGCGGCAGGAAGAGAAAGCCGCCGAACAGGACCAGGATCGAAAGCCCGTAGGTGGCCAGGGCAGCGCTGAAGCCCGGTGCGCGGAAGAGCCGGAGATCCACCAGCGGCGACTCGAGCCGGAGCTGGCGCCGGCCGAACACGACGGCGACCGAGAGCCCGAAGCCGATCGCCGCCAGCGCCGTCGCGCTCACGCCGGACTGCGCCACCTGCTTGAGCCCGTAGATCACCGCGAGCACCGCGCCAAGCGACATCGCCGCGCTGGTGAGATCCAGCCGTCCGGCCGACTCGTCCCGGTACTCGGGCAGGAGGAACGGGCCGACCGCGAGCAGCAGCACCATGACGGGGACGGCGAGGAGGAAGACGGATCCCCACCAGAACGCCGCGAGCATCACGCCGCCAACCAGCGGCCCGATGGCGCCGCCGATCGAGAAGCTCATCACCCAGACGCTGATCGCCACCGTCCGCTGCGCGGGATCGTGGAACATGTTCCGGATGAGCGACAGCGTCGACGGAGCGACGGTCGCCCCCGCGACGCCGAGGATCGCGCGTGACGCGATGAGCATCGCGGCGCTGTTCGAGAAGGCGGCCAGCACCGACGCCGCGCCGAACGCGGCCGCGCCGATCAGCAGGAGGCGGCGCCGCCCGATCCGGTCGCCGAGCGTGCCCATCGTGATCAGCGACCCCGCCACCAGGAACCCGTAGATGTCGATGATCCACAGCAGTTCGGCGCTGGTCGGCGCCAGCTCGCGCGTCAGCTGCGGAACGGCCAGGTGCAGGACCGTCAGGTCCATCGAGTAGAGGAGACAGGGCAGCGCGATGACCGCGAGCCCGATCCACTCGCGCCGACCGGCGCGCTGGACCGGGCCGGAATCGCCCTCCATAGCGATGTCGGCCGGTTCGGGTGAGGACGGCATCTCCCGAATATACACCGAATCTCCGCCCGGCCGAACCGGGGAGGCTCATCGGTCACCTTCGGCTCGCTTCGTCGGCCGGGTCGGCTCCAGATTATCGAGAGCCCGCGCGGAGGAGGCGGCGTGCGACTGACACGAACCGGACTGGCGATGCTGCTCCCACTCCTGCCCCTGGGAGCTCAGCCGACAGCCCCGCGGTTGACCCTGGCGGAAGAACTGCGGCTCGACGCCGGCACCGAGGACTTCCCGACGGTCACCCGCGTCCTTGTCGGGCCGCGCGGCCAGATCGTGGTGCCGATCAACGCCGACATGCAGCTCCGCGTGTACGATGCCTCCGGGAAGAAGCTGGGCGTGGTCGGACGGAGGGGCAGTGGGCCGGGTGAATTCCAGTTGTTCGGTCCGATCGGCTGGGCAAGCGACACGATGTGGGTGTCCGACGTACAGCAGCAGCGGACGACGTTCGTGGGTCCCGATCTCAAGGTGCTGCGGACGGTGCTGTGGCCGTCCTCGCCGGGCGCGATCGGCGGCGCCGGAGAGCGGCTGTACATTGCGCAGCCCTACGCCTTCCTCAGCGATGGATCCGTCCTGGCCGATGGGAACCTGGCCGTGGAAACCGAGCGCGGGCGCCAGCTGTCCGGCACCGTCCGGGTGCGCCTCACTCCCGGCGGTCCGGCGCAGGTCGTGCGACGGTATCCGCGAACCGATGACTCGCCGTTCATGATGAACGTGGCCGGCTTCGGGCGGTGGGTGCCGTTCACGCTGCCGCTGGTCGTGACCGCCCGCGACGACGGCCGCTTCGCGGAGTTGTCGGCGCCGCCGCTCACGCGCCCGGAGGGCACGTTCGACGTGGCCGTGTTCCGCGCTTCGGGCGACACGCTCTTCGCCAGGAGCTACCCGTTCCGCGGCGCGCCGATCCCCCAGGCGGCGAAGGACAGCGCGCTGGCGTCCTTCGTGCCCTCCGGAGGGCGTGTCCTGGAGGGACCGGCCGACCTGCCGCAGCGCTTCCAGGCGATCGCCCGCGAGCGGATGCCAGCCTGGTACACGCCGGCCGAGGCCGTCTTGTTAGGCCTCGACCTGACGACCTGGGTCGGCATGCGGCCCATGGCGGAGGGGCGGAGCTACCTGGTGCTGGACCGCCGCGGAGAGCCGGTGGGGTCGCTCGTGGTGCCGCGGACCACGCGGGTGAGGCAGGCGAGCGCGACGCACGTCTGGGTGACCGAGACCGACGCCGACGGGCTCTCGAGCGTGGTGCGCTACCGGATCAGCGGCCTCTCCTGCCGGCCCGCCGCCTGCTGAGGCGGCGGTCGCTTTCGTCGTGTCGGGGCCGAGCTCCTGGAACGCCCCGTTGACGGCAATCCTGGCCGCTACTGGCCGGCGATGGGAAGGCCGGCGACTTCGTCGGGACGGTTGCGCATGTGATCGGCCAGCGGACGGAGCCGGCTCAGGAGAAACTGTCGCACGTCGTCAGGCAGATCATGCTCCGCCAGGGCCCGCTCCATGCACCAGAGCCACTCGTCGCGTTCGCGGGTGCCGATGGAGAACGGGAGGTGCCGGGCGCGGAGCATCGGGTGGCCGTACCGTTCGACGTAGAGCTGGGGGCCGCCGGTCCAGCCGGTGAGGTAGAGGGTGAGCTTTTCGCGCGAGGCCTTGAGGCTGGCGGCATGGAGCTGCCGGATCGTGGCGGCCTCCGGCGCGGAGTCCATGAGGTCGTAGAAGCGGTCGACGAGCCGGCGCACGCCGTCGGTGCCGCCGAGGGCGTCGAAGGGGGTCTGCTGGAGGGCAGGCGAGGGCGATTCCATGTTCGAATTGTAGTCGCGCTGCTCAGGCCGTTGAAAGCAAGGGTGTCCGTTCGTGTGGAACGGGCACTCGGCGAGGATCACTGAGGGCGGTGGAATCGAACCACGGGTGAGTCCCAATCGTAGTTGAGAAACAGGTGGTGCCGCGGTACAGAGTGAATCCGACCAAGGATTTGCACTCATTCCCCGAGGACACCACCTATGCGAAGAGTACGACGGAGGATCACGAAGGACCAGCGGCGCGCAGCGTGTGCCGTGCAGACCCCGATCCCGCTGGACGATGGCACAGTGACGACTCCCACGTCGCTGACGATGATCCAGGCCCTGATCCCGCTCGGGTTGAAGGCGGTCGAAGAAGCGCTGATCGCGGACGTCACGGCGCTGGCGGGTCCGCGCTATCAGCGGGACGATGCCCACCCGGGCGTCGTGCGTTGGGGCAGGCAGCGTGGATCGATCTACCTGGCCGATCAGAAGCTGGCGATCACGGTGCCACGGGTGCGCGATCGCATTGCGGGGTGTGAGCGTCCGCTGGCCACGTACACGCAACTGCAGACGCCCCGGGCCCACGATGTCGGGTTGTTCCGCCGCGTGCTGGGGCGGGCTCTCGTGTCGGGAGTACGAGGCAGCGGCAGAAGCGGTCCCCGAAGCCTTCGGACTCGCCCGCTCGAGTGTGTCGCGCCGGTTCATTCGCGCGAGCGCCCGCTAGTTGCAGCGGCTGCAGGAACGCCGGCTCGACGATGCCGACTGGCTGGTGCTGGTGCTCGACGGCAAGACATTCGCCGGCGATCAACTCGTGATCGCGCTCGGCGTCACCAGCACCGGGGAGAAACGGATCCTCGGGCTCGTGCAGACCGCCACCGAGAACAAGCGGGTGATCGCTGCCTTCCTGCGCGACCTCGTGGAGCGAGGCTTTCCGTGTGACCGGCCCCTG
>JABWBJ010000277.1 GCA_013360595.1 Gemmatimonadaceae bacterium
TCACGGGTCGCGCAGACGGCGATGGTGACGGGGGCGACGTACGCAGGCGCGACGACCACGGTGCCGTCCGGCGTCAGGAAGCGGCCGTCGGGCGCGGGCCCTGCTGATGCGCGCGCCGCAGCACATCGCGCGCGTTCTCGTACGAGACGAGCGCCACCGCATCATCGAACCGCTCCCACCGGCAGGCCGTGATGCCCTCGTCGGCCTGGGGACGGGTCGTCATATCCTCGGACTCCATGAGGAAGAAGTGACAGACCTTGTGGATCAGGCGCCCCCGGAACCGGAAATACCAGTCAATGGTGTGGATCGGCGCACAGAGCCGGAGCGCCGCGAGTCCCGTCTCCTCGCGCACTTCGCGCAGCGCGGCGTCCTCGGGCCGTTCCCCCTGCTCGAGGTGCCCCTTGGGGAAGCCCCAGTTCCCGTAGCTGTCGCGGATCAGCAGGTACCGCGGCTCGCCCGCGCCGGCGTGCATCACGATGCCGCCCGCCGACGTCTCCAGCCGCGCCCTGTGCCGGCTCATCCGGCCGCCGGCACGGAAAGATCCACGTCGGCGCGCCCCTCGATGAACTGCCGTACGATCGGATCGGCCGTGCGCCTGATCTCGTCCACCGTTCCGACCTGCCGGACCTTCCCTTCGTAGAGCATCGCGATGCGCGATCCCACGCGGTACGCGCTCCGCATGTCGTGGGTGATGACGATCGAGGTGACGCCCAGCTTCTCGCGCATGCGGATCATCAGCTCGTCGATGACGGCGCTGGTGACCGGATCGAGGCCGGTCGTCGGCTCATCGTAGAGCAGGTACTTGGGCCGGAGCGCGATGGCCCGCGCGAGGCCGACGCGTTTCCGCATGCCGCCCGACAGCTCGGCGGGGAACCGCTCCTCAACGTTCGGCAGATCCACCAGGTCGAGCGCCTCGGCCACGCGGCCGCGGATCTCGGCCTCCGTCAGCGTTCCCTGCTTCCGGAGCCCCATGGCCACGTTGTCGCCGATGGTGAGCGAATCGAACAGGGCCGCAAACTGGAAGACGTACCCGATCCGCGCCCGGAGCGCATACAGCTCACGGCGAGGCAGCCGCGGGACCTCGAGCCCGTCCACGAACACCGTCCCGCGATCCGGCTCGAGCAGCCCGACGATGTGCTTGATGGCGACCGACTTCCCGGACCCCGAGTAGCCGATGATCACCACCGTCTCCCCCTCGTTGACCTCGAGCGAGAACCCGGTGAGCACCTGCTTGGGACCGAACGCCTTGTGGATGTCGCGGAGGGAAATCAAGCTCGAAGCCGCGTAGCGGACCGTCGGAGTAGGCCGAGAGCAGGAATGTGATTGCTGTCCTGCTGCCCCGAAAGGGGGGAAACGGGCGAGGCGAGGCGAGGCGCCGCGACGCCGCGAAACACGCGGCGCGATCAACAGCGCAGGCGGGTGGATTCCCGCCTCGCGGCCTCCCGGCCTCGCTGCTGCTTTTCGGCCGCGCCTACGCGGCGAAACTGCTCAGCGCGCGTCCCACATCGCCCTCGCGGAGCCGCTTGAGGGCGCGGTCCCGCAGCTGCCGCACCCGCTCCCGCGTGACGCCGAGCATCGATCCGATCTCCTCGAGCGTATGCTCCCGACCGCCCTCGAGACCGAAGTAGAGGCGGAGCACCTTGGCGTCCCGCGGCGGCAGCGTCGACAGGGCCAGCTCGATCTCGTCGGTGAGGAAGCGGTTCATGGCCTCCTCCTCCGTGTCGGGCATCTCGTCGGCCACGAAGCGCTCGATCAGGGAGCGATCACCCTCGGGATCCATGGGGGCGTCGAGCCGCACGTCGCCCGTGTTGAGCGCCGCCAGCGACTGCACGACGTCAACCGAGAGTCCGGTCAGCTGCGCCAGTTCCTCGGGCGACGGCTCGCGGCGAAGCTTCTGGCGCAGGATCTCGGACGCCTTGATGATCCGCGACAGATCAGCCGTGCGGTTGAGGGGCACGCGCACGGTGCGTCCCTGGCGCGCCAGCGACGACAGGATCGCCTGGCGAATCCACCAGACCGCGTACGAGATGAACTTCACGCCCTGGTCCGGATCGAACTTCCGCGCCGCCGTGAGCAGGCCGACGTTCCCCTCGCCGATGAGGTCGATCAGCGGGAGACCGCGGTTCTGGTACTTCTTGGCGACGGAGATGACGAACCGGAGGTTCCGCTTGACGAGCTCCTGCAGGGCATCCTGGTCGCCGGACCGGATCCGCCGGGCAAGGGCGATCTCCTCCACCGGCTTGAGGAGCGGGTAGGTGCTGACTTCATAAAGGTACTGGTCGAGAATGTCGCGCTCGGGTTCACTGGGCGCGATGCCCGGCGGTGCGGCACGGCGCCGCCGGCGCTTGACCTCAGCCATGTGATGATGTCCTCAGACCCCGGTGAGGAGTCGACGTAACAGGTGGTTCGGCGACGGAGCCGATCGGTTGGGCGAGCAGGATCCGCAACGGCCGCGCGGCACGCGATTCTGGGCCAGCGCCGGCTTGAAGATACAGCCCGCAACGTGTTTCGCCAGAGTGATTTGCTTGACTTGCCACTTACCCCGGGGTACACTTCCCGGTTCCTGAAAGGCAGCCTTTTTCGGGCCCGGGGGCGTAGCTCAGTTGGGAGAGCGCTTGAATGGCATTCAAGAGGTCAGGGGTTCGATTCCCCTCGCCTCCATCGGGCAGGCGTCCCCAGGTTGGTCACCCGGCGACCGAGTCCCGTTCGCCGGTCACGCCGGTCGAGCACGGTGGCAACAGCCCGAAGGACAGCGTCGCGGGAATAGCTCAGTTGGTAGAGCACAACCTTGCCAAGGTTGGGGTCGCGGGTTCGAGTCCCGTTTCCCGCTCTGGATGGCGGATGGCTGATGGCGGCCGACCGAGCGCCGCCCACGGCCCTCCGCCCAATATTTTCCGGGCGGTTAGCTCAGTTGGTTAGAGCGCCACGTTGACATCGTGGAGGTCACAAGTTCGAGTCTTGTACCGCCCATCAACGAACGCAGTGATCAGTGATGAGTGATCTGGAGAGTGAGTCGTCGTGGCCGCAGTCCGTCAACCATTGCTGCGCGTGACGACCGAGGTATGCGCCCTTAGCTCAATTGGATAGAGCATCTGACTACGGATCAGAAGGTTGGGAGTTCGAGTCTCTCAGGGCGCGCTGCATGAGCGATGAGAAGAAACGGAATCGGGGCGTAGCTTAGCCCGGTAGAGCGCCTGCTTCGGGAGCAGGAGGTCGCTGGTTCAAATCCAGTCGCCCCGACTTTCGACCCCGGCTTGCCATCACCCGGCAACCGGGGTCTTCCATTACCAGAACTGGTCCGACCCTCGTCAGGCAGAACCCTCTCGCGCCTCGTCCCGGCTGCGTCGTTTCGTCCACGGCCGCGCTCGACAGGCAACAAATCCCTTCACACCGGCGTAGAAGGTCAGTCTGACTCGCGAGACGAGACGCACCCAGGCGCGCCGTTGCCTCCTTCCGACCTGCCCGTTCCACCAACCCGCTCGCTCTCCCCCTCGCCGCTGAACCGGCGCGAGTTCCTCCACGCCGCCGCGCTGGGCACCACCGCGTCGGTGCTCCCCTTCGGGCGGGACGGCGTCCGGATCGTCCCGCAAGGCGTGCCGCCTGCGCCCCAGCACGCCTTCGAGCTCAACGAGTTCGGTATCCACGACCTCCAGGAGGCGATGCGAGAGGGGCGGCACACCGCCAGGTCCATCACCGACCTCTACCTGCGCCGCATCGACGCGATCGACCGGGCGGGCCCGCTCCTGCGATCGGTGATCGAGGTGAATCCGGACGCGATGGCCATCGCCGCAGCGCTCGACGCCGAACGCGCCGCGGGGAAGGTCCGTGGTCCGCTCCACGGGATTCCGGTCATCCTCAAGGACGTCGTGGATACCGCCGACCGGATGCGCACGACCGCCGGGTCGCTCGCGCTCGCCGACTCGTTCGCCGTCCGCGACGCGTGCATCGCCGAACGGCTGCGGGCCGCCGGCGCGGTGATCATCGGCAAGGGGAACCTCTCCGAGTGGTCGAACGTCCGCTCCACGCGGGCCACCAGCGGCTGGAGCGCGCGCGGCGGCCTG
>JABWBJ010000278.1 GCA_013360595.1 Gemmatimonadaceae bacterium
GTCGATCCCCGGCGCGTCGGGTTCGGCGTGATCGAGCTGGGGGGCGGGCGCTCGCGGCCCGGCGAGGCGATCGACCATTCGGTGGGGTTTGTCATCGCCGCGCGCCCGGGGGATCTGGTCCGGGCGAAGGAGCCCATCGCCACGATCATGGCGGCGGATGACGCGGGGATCGAGGCGGGGAAGCGCGCGCTGGGGGAAGCCATCGTCATCGATGACGAAGCGGAGTACCCGCTGCCGCTGATCTCGCACCGGGTGACGGCGGAGGGGTCGGTACCGTACGAGGCGTCGGATACGCCGGCGGAGCTGGTCGTGGAGAGCCGGTAGGGCGTGAGCGGCGGGAGCGATGCCTGCCAGCAGGGCCGGAGACGCCTCCACGTTGTGGCAAGGTTCGCCCGGACGACTGAACGTGCTGCGGTGCCCACGCGGGTCGCCGATCAGCGATCCGTCAGGCTCTCACAGGGTCGCGTCAGGTGGCAGGCTACCAGAACCGGACGCCGAAGGCTACTGCTCCGGCGGCAAGCGTCGATCCGTCCATGCGCACCGCCAGGCCCTGGAGAAGCACGCCGGGCGACAGGCCCGCACCGGGCGCAGTGCCAAGACGGAGCTGGACCAGAACGCCGGTCTCAGTGCCGCCAGCCTCGACGGCGCTGACGAGGGCGGGACCCGCGAGCAGCTCCACCGGCATCCGCGTACCACCCAGAGGCCGGGCGCCGACAGTCAGGGCCAGAACCCGGCCGATCGGGAACTGCGGGAGGCAGCCACTCGGCCCCATGGCCGGACACCGATCATCGCCATGCGTGCCCCAGAGACCGGCGTGCACGGCGAACATGAAGGACCGATCGCTGTGCGCTTGTGCTCCGACCGCGAGCATCATGGCGAAGCTGCTTCGCGTGTGATACGACTGGCCACCAACGCCACGAGTTGGCCCGAAGCTCACCTCGGCGAACGCGTGCGGACGCTGCGCCGGCAGAGGCGTCGTCGCGGTGAGTAGCAAGGCGCCGTACCGGATGGCACACCGCATCACGGTCTCCTCGACGTGCAACTTGAACTCCAAAGTCCTGCCCTCGGTGCGCTTGAGGATCTCGACCAGGTCCCACGTACTCGGCCAGGTACTTGGAAGCACCGCACGGTTTCAAGCTTCCGAGTCGACGACCGGGCACGCGGGCTTGCTGGTACGCCCAACTTCCCTTTCAAGGCCGAGCCGCCGGAGATTGCGGCGGCGCGGCCGCAGCACGCAATTTACCCTCCACGCCAACACGACCCCGCCGTGCGACTCGAAGATCTGACGCTCAAACGCTTCGCCACGCTCGCCGCGCTTGGCGCCCTCGCCGTCTGCGCGGGCAGCCTCGGCCTCTACCTGCTCGTCGCGTTCGGGTCACGGCCCACGCAGCTGGGCGGCATCGACGTCACGCAGTCCGTGGTCACCTGGATCGCGCTCGCGGTGCCCTTCGCCCTCATCATCGCCACGCACCTGGTCTACGCGCGGGTCCTGCTCAACTACGCGAAGGAATAGGGAACAGGGAGTGGGTTCGGACATCCCATTCCCCGTTCGCCACCCCTTAGATGTCCAGGTTGCTCACGAACTTCGCGTTCGCCTCGATGAACGCGCGACGGGGCTCCACGTCGTCACCCATCAGCGTCTGAAAGACGTCGTTCGCCTGCACGGCGTCGTCCATGCTGACGCGCATCAGCGTCCGGCGCTCCGGGTCCATGGTCGTTGACCAGAGCTGCGGCGGATTCATCTCGCCCAGGCCCTTGTAACGCTGCACGCTCACCGACCCGCGCCCCTCGCCGTTCCCCAGCCGCTCCATGTACGCGTCGCGCTCCTTCTCGTCGTACGCGTAGAACTCCTGCTTCCCCTTCGCCACGCGGTAGAGCGGGGGCTGGGCGATGTACACATACCCGGCGTCGATCAGCTGCTGCATCTGCCGGAAGAAGAACGTGAGCAGGAGCGTCCGGATGTGCGCGCCGTCCACATCGGCGTCGGTCATGATGATGATCTTGTGGTACCGCGCGTTCTCGAGCGTGAACTCGTCCTTGATCCCCGTCCCGATCGCGGTGATGATCGTCCGGATCTCCTCGTTCGAGAGCACCTTGTCGATGCGCGCCTTCTCGACGTTGATGATCTTCCCGCGCAGCGGCAGGATCGCCTGGAACTCGCGGTTCCGCCCCTGCTTGGCCGATCCGCCGGCCGAGTCGCCTTCGACCAGGTACAGCTCGCACATCGCCGGATCCACCAGCGAACAGTCGGCCAGCTTCCCCGGCAGGTTGCCGACGTCCAGCGCCGACTTCTTCCGCGTCAGGTCGCGCGCCTTGCGCGCCGCCTCGCGCGCCCGCGCCGCCGACACCGCCTTCTCGATGATGATGTTCGCCGTCCGCGGGTGCTCGTCGAGGTAGGCGCCGAGCCAGTCGTTGACCACGGTCTTCACCGCCGACTCGGCCTCGCTGTTGCCCAGCTTGGTCTTGGTCTGCCCCTCGAACTGCGGTTCCCGCACCTTCACCGCCAGCACCGCCGTCAACCCCTCCCGCACGTCGTCGCCGCTCAGCGTGAAGTCGGCCTTCTTGAGGAAGTTCCCCTTGCTGGCGTGGTTGTTGATCGTGCGCGTGAGCGCCGCCTTGAGCCCGGTGAGATGCGTCCCGCCTTCGTGCGTGTTGATGTTGTTGACGAAGGAAAACACGTTCTCGTTGTAGCCGTCATTGTACTGCAGCGCCAGCTCGATCCCGATGTCGTCCTTCTCGGTCTCGAGGTACAGGATCTCCTGGTGCAGCGGCTTCGTCTTCGCGTTCAGGAACTGCACCATCTCCCTCAGGCCGCCCCTGGCGTGGAAGGTCTCGGTCTTCGCCGGCTGCTGCCGCTCGTCGGTGAGGGTGATGCTCACCCCCTTGTTCAGAAACGACAGTTCGCGCAGCCGCGACGCGATCGTCGCGTAGTCGAACTCCAGCTCGGTGAAGATCTGCGGATCAGGCTTGAACCAGACCTTCGTCCCGCTCTCGCGCGAGCCGGCCTTCCCCAGCGCCTTGAGCTTCGTCGTCGTCAGGCCGCGCGCGAAGTCCATGTAGTGCTCCTTGCCGTCGCGCCTGACCCAGACCTTGAGCGATTCGGACAGGGCGTTCACCACCGACACGCCCACGCCGTGCAGGCCGCCCGAGACCTTGTACGAGTCCTTGTCGAACTTGCCGCCGGCGTGGAGCACCGTCATCGCCACTTCCACGCCGGGCATCCTCTCGGTGGGATGAATATCGACCGGGATGCCGCGCCCGTTGTCCTCCACCGTGATCGACTCGTCGGCGTGGATCGTGACCTGCACGCGGTCACAGAAACCCGCCAGCGCCTCGTCGATCGAGTTGTCGACCACCTCGTACACGAGATGGTGCAGGCCGCGCGACGACGTGGAGCCGACGTACATGCCGGGGCGCTTGCGTACGGCCTCGAGTCCCTTGAGGACCTGGATGTTCCCGGCGTCGTAGTGGTTTGTCGGCTGGTTCGGGCTGGCCATGCGTGGCGTGGATTCGGGAAGGCGTGGGGGGGGGCGAAGAAACAGCGAACCGGTCGACTCACCAACCGGGAAAAGGTAAGCGCGGACGTACCCTGAAATCAACGGCTCGGCGGGATGCTAAGCGACGAACGGCCAATGTCTTAGGGAGCAATCGTCCACCGGATCCGGGTGAGGGGAGCGGAGGCGTTGGCGCGGTTCAGCGCTTCCAGGAGTTCGCGCTCCATCAGCGACAGTTCGTTCATCCACGCGGCGGTGCGCACGCCGACGATGAGCGTACCGTCGGCCGTCACCGACAGCGGCTTCGTGGCCGCCGCGACCGCAGGGCCGACGACCTGAGGCCAGACGTCGAGCGCCGACGCCTGTCCGACACGCTTCGCGAGTCCGGCCTGACGCAGGTATCGCTCGAGCGCCGCGGCGATCGGTTCCGGTCGGCGCTCAGACACCGGCCGCCTCGCGCGTCACCACGCCGTCCCGTACGCGAAACCGGGGCAGGAACGCCAGCGAGTCCGGGATG
>JABWBJ010000279.1 GCA_013360595.1 Gemmatimonadaceae bacterium
CTCCTCCACCGGGACCGGGCGGCCATCGACGCGGCCTTCGCGGGGGCGTTCCACGTCTTCGACCCGACGCGGCCCCCCTGGGCCTGGATCGCGGCCGGCCTCCTCATGCTCCTCGGCTCGGCGGTGGCGGCTGTCCGGATGTTCCTGCTGGCGGCCCCGACCCGGGCGGTGATCGACCTCGTGATCGCCCTGGCGGCGGCGGGGCTGGTGCTCGGGATCGGGGTGCGGGGCTGACGCGACGCTAGCCGGCGACGGTGCCGGGGGGCTGGCCGGCGGCGACCAGCGGGAGGAGCATCCAGCCGATGACGAGAGGAACCCAGACGAGGACCATGATGCGTTCGCGCGGCTGGCTGGGTGCGAGCAGCCGGGCCATGCCGCGCGACTTGCGGCCGACGCGGACGACCATGTATCCGACGCTGGTCCAGTAGGCGCAGATGTTGACTCCCGTGACCAGCGCCGGAACCTGTGCGACATCCATGCGCGCATTATGGCCGAGGTCGGGCCGCCGTGCCCGGTGCATGACGCGCCTGAATCGCCAGGGTCTCGTCGATCACGATCTGATGCACGACCGGGTTGGACTCGAGGTTGAAGTGATTGACCGGGCCGAACTCGGCGGGTGTGACGACCCAGTTCACGAGTTGCGTCCGGTCGTTGCCTTCGGCCAGCTCCACGGGACGGCCCGGGAACACGTCCGGCGCCAGGCTCGCCAGCGGCGACGGAATGTACAGGTGCACGCAGCGGGCCACGTTCGACGGGATGGGCGGAGGCGTGGTGGCGTCGATCAGCACCATGAGGCCGACCGAAATCCCCTGCTCCTGAAGCCGGTAGGCCAACAACAGCGCGTGCTCCGCCCCGAAGCTGTGCCCGACAAGCACGAGGTCGCCGTTGAGCGACTGCTCGCGGCTGGCTTTCTCGATGCGCTCGGCGAGCTCCGGCCACAGGGGCCCGCTCAGCGACTCGGCCGTCAGCCCGCGCTCGCGCATCTCGGCGGCGAGGGAATCGAGCCCGGTGGAGAAGACGTCCCAGAGGCCGCGCAGACAATAGACCTGCTTGGGTATGTCATCGTGCAGCCCGGCCGGAGCCGGTGTACAACCCGCAAGCCAGCCGCCCGCGAGACCGATCGCGACCACGGCCAGCCCTGGCCTCAGCCCAACCGCAATCCACCCGCTCATCCATCCGCCTCGTTACAGCCTCGGGCCGCGAGTGTACCGGCCTGAGCCGTGCGCTGACAACGTGGCAGCCGAGGCGCGCAAAAAGAAGGCGGCGCGGCGTCCGGGTGGAAGCCGCCGGCGATGGAAGGCGTCAGCCGGCGACGGCGGCGCGTTTGCGGCGTGTCCTCCGGCCGTTGGTCTCGCCGTTGTCGCGCGCCCGGCGCAGCACGAGGCCCGCGAGGCCCTCGACGTCGTCGACCTCGACCTGCTTGAGCACGATGGACTGCTCGGTCTTGTCGAGCTCGACGAACCACTCGATCAGCCGGCCGAGCAGCGACTTGATCGTCATGCCGCGCTGCTCGCAGGCGGCGTCGAGGTTGGCCTTGGCCTCCGGCGACAGGTGAACACTGACGATGTTCGGCCGCTGGCGCTGAACTTTCATGTGGGCACTCCGATTGACAAGGGCCGCGTCCCCTCAGGCGGTAGTTCAGGCTGCACTACGGCAGGCACCACGGCGGGTGCGCGTTCGATTGATACCACACTGTGCTTACGAACGCGGCATCTGTCAAGCTACAAAAGAATATATCAGATCAGAACGCCGCCGACCAGCGCGGCCGCGTTGTTTTTTCGAGTCGTGAGCCCGCCGCGGCGGAGTCGACGCCGCGGTGCAAAGCCTGGCGCGAAGCGATGCGGAAAGCGTTAACGGTTCGCTTGGTCCGGAAGCAGCCCGGGCTGCTCCGCTGTTCCCGTGGAGCACGACAGGGCGGCCGGCGGAGCTGCGCGTGGGGGCGCGACGGGGTGCCTGCCCGGGAGGAGCGATTTGACCCAATTGGGGGGTCAGGAATAGCATACAACCACGACCTACGGGCTCGCGGGGCGCGGCTGCCCGAGGCGCCAGGCAGGAGCTTCCATGGCAGGGGCCAACACGCAGAACTTCACGGACGACAACTTCGACGCCGAGGTGCTGAACTCCGCGGTGCCGGTGCTGGTGGACTTCTGGGCCGAGTGGTGCGGTCCTTGCCAGCTTCTGGCGCCGACGATCGACGAGCTGGCCAGCGAGTACGCCGGGAAGATCAAGGTCGGCAAGGTGGATGTCGACAGCGCCCAGAAGGTGGCCGCCAAGTACAACGTGCAGCAGATCCCGACGGTGATGCTGTTCGACAAGGGCCAGCCGGTGGAGCGGATGATCGGGGCAAAGAACAAGCGGGAATACCGGGCCGTGCTCGACGCCCGCCTCGGCGCCCGCTAGCCCCGTCCGGGCCGATCGGCGGCGAGAAATGGAACCCGCCCGCCGCCTAGGCCTCGTGCTCGGTGAAGATCGCCCGGGTTTCCTCGATCCGCTGCGGCAGCGTTTCGAGCAGCTCGCCCACCTTCGCTTCGGTCAGGCCGATCTCCGCCAGGAGAGTCTCGCTGATCTCCTGGTGGCGAGCCTCGAGCCAGAATCCGAGCTCATTCTGACAGCAGATCGTGTCCGCCACGTGCACGAAGCTTACGAGCCGGCGTGCATCGGCCTTGAGCAGATCGGGGTTGTGGTGGCAGGTGATCGCCGACCGGAGCCCCGGTGGGAACTTCCAGCGGGCAGCGAGGGCGGCGCCGAAGAGCTGGTGGTCGGCGCCGAACACGCCGCGCTCGACGTCCAGGAAGTTGTCGCCCGACTCCGAGCAGCGGCGCACCACCTCCGAGAGCTGGTCCGGGAACAACTGGTACTCGACCAGCAGGCCCAGGTCGTGCACGAGGCCGGCGACAAAGACCTCCTCGGCCTGGGCGTGCGCAGCGTGCGCGAGCGTGCGCGCACAAACGCCGACGGCGATGCAGTGTGTCCACAGGTCGCGGGCGTCGAACTGCTCGGTGAGTTGACCGGGGCGGAACAGGCGCGACAGCGAGGCGGCCAGGGCGATGTTCTTCACGGCACTGAGGCCGAGCATGACGATGGCACGGTCGAGATTGGCAATCTGCGACGGAAGCCCATAGAAGGCCGAGTTGACGACCTTCAGGATCTTGGCGGCCAGGGCCGGGTCGTTGCGCACGATTTCGTGCATGTCCTGCGCGGTGGACTTCGGGTCCTCCACGACCTGCACGATGCGCGTCGTGATCTCGGGCAGGGAGCTGATCTCCGTCACCCGCGACATCGCTTTCTGAAGCTCTGGAGGAAGGCCCGACGCGGCCCCGGCTTGCTCTGCTGCTAACGACATGCAAGGCCCCTCTTGCGACCGCGCACGGATTCCACGCCCTGCGCAATCCGGCGCAGCGACAGCCTTGGTGCTATCGGCTTGCTCAGCCCCAGGCTGTGATAGTTTGGCCCTCCCGGATGACCGCGCGAGCCCTTGCATTCAGAGCACGCTGATGCGCTTGGCGGTTCCAAATGCCAGTCACGCGCCGCAGTCGTCGGCCTCCCGCAGCACGTCCGCCACCGCCGCCGAGAGGTCGTCCTCATCGCCCGGGAGCAGCGTACGGCAGTCGAGCACGAGGGTCTCGTTGCTGACGCGGCCGATAACCGGCAGATCGCGCGCACGCAGGGCCTGCGCGACCTCCTGCAGGGCATCTACGAGGTGGTGATCGTGGTCCTGGGCTTCGCCATGGCCATCGCGCCGTACGGCGTGGCGGGACTGATCTTCGCCACCACGTTCAAGCTGGGCCTGCCGGTGCTCGGCTCGCTGGGCTACTACCTGGTGGTCGTCCTGGGGGGGCTGCTCTTCCACCAGTTCGTGGTCCTCGGCCTCCTGGTGTCGGTGTTCGCGCGCTACTCGCCCCTGCTCTTCTTCGCCAAGATCCGCGGGCTGATGGTCACGGCGTTCTCCACCTCCTCGTCGAACGCCACCCTGCCCACCACGATGCGCACCGCCACCGAGGAGT
>JABWBJ010000280.1 GCA_013360595.1 Gemmatimonadaceae bacterium
AGCGGCAGCCGCAGGAATCCGGCGTGAGTGCCCGCCGGAGGGCGAAGCAGCCAGAGCCACGCCACCGACAGGAGGAAGTACGCGACGGCCGCCGCCGCGATCATCCCGCCGCTCGTGCCCAGCCAACCGGCGATCAGGCGGCTGCCGCGCTGTGCCCGCGAGCGGAGGAAGTCCGGCAGCGGCCACTCGGCGGTGGCCGTCCTGATGCTGACGAGTCGGTGCGGCGCGCCCATGACGGTGCTTCAGTGGAATGGTGCGGGACGAGAGCGAACGGCTCGGGACCGTGCGCCCCGCTCCCGTCCTCAGGACGGCGGCCGGATCGGCGGCGCAAAACATCTGAGCGGCCTAATCCGCCGCACGGCGAGCAGCCGCCGGGAATCGCCGTAGATTCCGTGACTTCCCATCCATGACCGAGCTCCCCGTTTCCCCGCGCCCGCGCTCGTCCCGCCAGCGGTTTCGTGCCTTCCTGGAGGACTACCGGCACGGGCGCCTGGATGCGCTGACCGACGCCGCCCGGCAGAGCCAGTCGCTCACCGCTGCCGAGGCGGACGCGGTCGCCCGCAAGGGGAGACGGCGGGCCTACGTGCGCGAGTATCTCCGCTGGCTGGCGCCGCACTGGAAGGCCGTCGCCGTCGTCTTCGTGCTCGCCCTCCTTGGCGCCGGGCTCCAGCTCGTGGAACCGCTGTTCATGCGGCACATCATCGACCGGGTCCTGCTCCCGACGGACCTGGACGCCGGCACGCGGCTGCGGCGGCTCAATCTCGTGGGCGGCACGTTCCTCGCGGTGATCGTGCTGTCGAACCTGGTCACGATGCTGAAGGACTACCGGCAGCGGCTCCTGAACACGCGCGTCATGCTGTCGCTGCGCCGGGCCCTCTTCGACCGGTTCCTCCACCTGCCCCTCCCGCGCCTCTGGGAGATGAAGACCGGCGGGATCCTCTCGCGCCTGACGGGAGACATCGACACGACGACCGGTCTGCTGCAGCTCGCGGTGATCTCGCCGTCGATCGCGGTCCTCCGGCTGCTGGTCGCGATCGGGATCCTCCTCTCGCTCAACTGGCGCCTCGCGCTCATGGCGATGGCGATCGTCCCCGGCGCGATGCTCATCAGCTTCACCGCGGCCCGGCGCATTCGCCCGATCTACCGCTCGGTCCGGCGCGATGTCGAGGACATCGACGGTCGGGTCGGGGAGACGTTCTCGGGCATCCGGGTCGTGCGCGCGTTCGGACGCGAACTGCGCGAACTGGCCGAGTACCTGGGCGGCCGGCACACGGTACTTCGCAAGGAGATGTTCGCGCATCGCCGGGAGCTCGTGCTGTGGACGTCGTGGGGGCTCCTCCTGGGCGTCGTGAACGTGGTGATCGTCTGGTACGGTGGCCATCTGCACCTCGCCGGCCGCGCGTCGATCGGCGACATCATGGCGTTCCAGTGGTTCACGTTCCTCCTGTTGAACCCGGTCTGGTCGATCGTGAACTCGTTCTCGGAGCTCCAGCGCTCGCTCGCCGCGATGGAACGGGTCTTCGAGATTCTCGGACTGGCGCCGGACAAACCGGACCGCCCGGGCGCCATCGAGGCGCCGGCCGAGGTCGAGGAGATCCGCTTCGACGCCGTGGAGTTCGAGTACCGCGAGGGCCAGCCCGTGGTGCGCGACTTCTCGGTGACGGTGCCCGGGGGAAGCGTGGTGGCCCTGGTCGGGCGCAGCGGGGCGGGGAAGACGACCGTCACCGACCTGGTCGCCCGGTTCCACGATCCGACGCGGGGCCGGATTCTGCTCAACGGCATCGACCTCCGCGACTTCACCCTGAAGAGCTATCGCCGCCTGCTGGCGCTCGTCCAGCAGGACGTGTTCCTGTTCGATGGGTCCGTGCGGGACAACATCGCCTACGGCCGCCAGGACGCGACCTGGGATGAAGTGGTGGATGCCGCCCGCCGCGCCAATGCGCATGAGTTCATCGAGCGGCTGCCGCACGGCTACGAGACGTTCATCGGTGAGCGCGGCGTCAAGCTCTCCGGCGGCCAGCAGCAGCGGCTGGCCATCGCGCGCGCGATCCTGGCCCGTCCACGGATTCTCATCCTGGACGAGGCGACGAGCAACCTCGACACGGAGAGCGAGCAGCTCATCCAGGCTTCGATGGCATCGCTGCTGCAGGGGCGGACGACGTTCGTCATCGCACACCGGCTGTCGACCGTCCGGCGCGCCGACCTGATCCTTCTCATGGAGGAGGGGCGTATCGTGGAGCGCGGCACACACGAGGCGCTCATGGCCGCCCGTGGCGTCTACCATGACATGGTGCGGCGGCAGATGGCCGAGCAACGCGACGACCTTGGGGCAGAGCCGGACGGCGTCGGCCTGCTGGTCTCGGGCTGAAGGAGCGTGGAGCGCCGAGCGCGGCGCGCGGCGTTCAGGTCTGCTTTCGATTCCCCAATCCCCATTCCCCATTCCCGATTCCTCGCCTCATGTCCACGCACCGTCTCATCTCTCCCGCGGCCGCCCCCACGCCGCTCGGCCCCTACTCGCCCGCCGTGGGGTTCGAGCGCCTCGTCTTCGTCTCGGGCCAGGGGGCGCGGCACCCTGTCACCGGCCACATGCCGGAGGGCATCGAGGCGCAGACGGAGCAGGTCCTTCGCAACGTCGAAGCGATTCTCAAGGCGGCCGGATCGGATCTTCAGCATGTCCTCCGTTGCGGCGTCTTCCTGATCGACATGAGGGAGTTCGACCGCATGAACGCCGTGTACGCGCGGATGTTCGGCACCCACCGGCCGGCACGAACGACGATCCAGGCGGCCGCGCTGCCTGGCGAGGGCCTGCGCGTCGAGATCGACTGCTGGGCCTACGTCCCGTAAGCCGCGCGTCGTCGGCCACCAAAGAGCGAACCGCGGCGGTCGCGGGGGCTGTCGCTCAGTCGAGGCGGGGGAGCGTGAGGTTCCACATCCGCGCCGAGCTGATGTGCATGGCGGTAACGCGCCCGGCGCCGTCGCGCGAGAACCAGACCGTCCCCAACCCGCCGGCGGCAAAGGCATCCTGATAGACGGGCGTCAGCAGCAGGCTTCGGCCACGCCGCACGGAGAGCACCAGGCGGCCGTTTTCGACGGTCGCCGCCCACGTCGCGCGGATCTCCGGTGAGGTGTAGCGCCCGATGAAGGCCGACAGCTCGGAGACAGCAGGTGACCAGGCAGCGGCGCCGACCCGAAGGAACTCCACCGTGTCCTGCCCCTGGGCGAGCCTCAACGCGGCCGGAGGGCCGCCCCGCGCACCAGATTCGAGCACGCGCCCGTTCGCCACCAGCAGCCCGCCGTAGAGCGCGTAGACCACCTCGGGGTTGCGCTCGAACAGCATCGGCCCGGGCTGCATCCCGTGGATCAGGAACCCGCCGAGCAGGATCGCGGCCGAGTTCGAGCCGGGAATGCCGAGGCCGAGCAGCGGCACCAGCGCGGTGGCGGTGACCACGTTGTTGGCCGCCTCGGGCGCGGCGACGCCCTCGACCGAGCCGCGGCCGAACTCCTCCGGGTGCCTCGACCAGCGCTTCGCTTCGTTGTAGGACATGAAGGCGGCGATCGTGCCGCCGGCGCCGGGGGTGACGCCTTCGACCGTGCCGATCACCGCGCCGATCGAGTGCGGCCGGATCATGCGCTTCCAGGTGGCCCGGCCCGGCAGCTTCAGGCGCGTGTCGCGCACGTCGGCCTTGGCCCAGTCCGGCTCGCCGACCTGGATCATCAGCTCGCTGACCGCGAACAGCCCGACCATGACGAGGATCGGCCGGATGCCGCCGAGCAGCTCGGGCGCGCCGGCGGTGAAACGCGAGACGCCGGAGACGGGGTCGGTGCCGACCGTGGCGATCATCAATCCCAGCAGCGCGGCGATCAGCCCCTTCACCAGCGAGCCGCCGCTCAGGCTCGCCACCACGCTCAGGCCCAGGATGCCGAGCGCAAAATAGGCGGGCGGCGTAAAGGCGAGCGCCACGCGCGCGAGCGGCTCGGTGAACAGCGCCAGCA
>JABWBJ010000281.1 GCA_013360595.1 Gemmatimonadaceae bacterium
CGGCTCGCACAGGGGTCGCTCCCCGACGCAACAGCCGTCGACCGGGTGGTGGACTGGCTGACGCGCGGTCCGGCCGACGCTCTCGCCACGCCGCCCGAGTCGCGTTAGGGTACATGGCGGCGGAGCCGGATCCCGGCTCCAGGCTCTCAGCTCATGGCGATGACCCTGACGTCCCCGGCGTTCGCGCACGGCGATCCGATCCCGGTGCGATGCACCGGCGAGGGAGCGGACGTGAGTCCCCCGCTGTCGTGGCAGGGCGTCCCCGCCGGCGCGGCGACCCTGGCGCTGATCGCCGATGATCCCGACGCCCCCGATCCGGCGGCGCCGCGCCGTACCTGGGTGCACTGGGTCGTGGCCGACCTCCCCGCCTCGGTGAACGTCCTGTCCGAAGGCGCCTCACGGGCCAGCATGCCTGCCGGCGCGGTCGAGGGAAGAAACGATTCGGGCGGGATCGGCTACGAAGGGCCGTATCCCCCCGTCGGGCGGCATCGCTACTTCTTCCGGCTCTACGCCCTCGACACCCGGCTCGGGCTCCCGGAAGGGACTACCAGGGCCGACGTGGAGCGGGCCATGGAAGGGCACGTCCTCGCGACGGCCGAGCTGATGGGCACCTACCAGCTCGGCGCGCGCGGCTAGCGGAGGCTCGTGCGGCAGGTGCTGATGCCGAACAGCCTGTAGAGCGGGCAGAAGTTCGCCAGCGCCGTCGCGATGAAGACGAATCCCAGGTATCCCACCGGCGTCTTCGGCCCGAAGAAGGCCAGCGAGAGCAGCAGGACGCCAACGACCAGCCTGACGGTGCGGTCCGTGGTTCCGATATTGCGTTGCATGGTGGTGACTCCCCAGGCGGCTGCCGGCCCGGCCGGGCGCCGGCGATGAACGGTTCGGCGCGCCATTCCGGCGCGCCGTGAACGCAGGCAATATCCTGGCCCGGCGGTCGGCGCCGCTGTCAGGCGGCCGGCGGCCTGCTGTCGGGGGCTCTCGCGGGGCGTTGTGCGGGGAGCCCCGATATCCCTCCACCGTGAGCGATCCGATGCGGTCAACCGTTGCAGCCATCATCACCCTGGCTATCGCCCCGGGCGCGGCGGCGGCGCAGGGCGCCGCGGCAGGCGCCGACGAGGCCGCCATTCGGTCCGTGGTCGAGCGGGTCTTCGAGGGCATGCGCCGCGCCGACAGCGCGATGGTGCGGCCGCTCTTTCATCCCGCCGCGCGGCTGATCACCGCGACCGATACGGGAGCGCGCGTGGAGACATCCATCGACGGCTTCGTCCGCTCGGTCGGCCGCTCGCGCGCCGAGGTGTGGGACGAACGGCTCTCCAACGTGACGGTCTCGATCGACGGGCCGCTGGCCTCGGTGTGGGCCGACTACGCGTTCTACCGCGGGTCCACGTTCAGCCATTGCGGCGTGGACCACGTCCTGCTCGTCAGGCGGGCGGGGACGTGGACGATCATCGAACTCGCCGATACGCGGCGCACGACCGGCTGCCCCCGGTGAGGCGCCGATCGCCCCCGGGCCGAGTCGTCAGTCCCCTTCGCCGAGCTGGAGGCCGGCCGCCTTTCGCTCGAGTTCGATCTCGCGCACGCGCGCGTCGCTGGCGAAGAACCGGCGCACCCGGCTCCCGAAGCCGTCGAGGTACGTGTAGGCCACGGGCACCACGACCAGCGTCAGCATCGTGGACGTGATCAGCCCGCCGATCACGGCGCGGGCCATCGGGGCGCGGAAGGCGCCGCCTTCCCCGAGCGCCAGCGCGACGGGCGTCATGCCGGCGATCATGGCCAGCGTCGTCATGATGATCGGCCGCAGCCGTACCGCTCCCGCCTCGACCAGGGCCTGGGTCCGCGCGGTCCCGGCGCGGCGGCGCGCGTTGGCGTTGTCGATGAGCAGAATCGCGTTCTTCGTCACCAGTCCCATGAGCATGATCACGCCGATCATCGACATGATGTTCAGCGTGGAGTTGGTGAGCAGCAGCGCCAGCAGCACGCCCACCAGCGACAGCGGCAGCGAGAGCATGATGGCGAACGGCTGCGTCAGCGACTCGAACTGCGACGCGAGGATCAGGAAGATGAGGATCACGGCCAGGAGCAGGGTCTCGCCGGCGTAGCCGGCCGTCTCCTCCAGCTGCTGCGTCTCGCCGCCCAGCGTGACGCTGTACCCCGGCGGCAGGGAGAGCCCGGCCAGCGCCTGACGAATGGCCGCCGACGCCTCGGAGATCGACACACCGTCGACGTTGGTCCCGCCGATGGCGACGATGCGCTGCAGGTTCTTCCGGTCGATCTGCGCCGGCGCCGTGCCCGGCACGATGCGCGCGATGGTGCGCAGCGGGACCGTGGCCACGCCGCCGGCACCGCGCGACGCCGTCGGCACCGGAACGTCACCCAGATCGGCCAGCGTCTCCCGGTCCTCTTCCGACACCTGCACGACCACGTCGCGCTCCTCGCCGGTCGGGTCCTCCCAGCGCGTGGCGGTCTCGCCGGCCATCAGCGGGCGGAGCGTGGCGGAGATCGTCCCGAGGTCGACGCCGACCTGGTTGGCGACGTCGCGGTTCACCTCGATGCGGAACTCGGGGCGCGGCGTGCCGATCGACGACCTGAGATCGGCGATCCCCGGCAGCGCCGACAGGACCCGCAGCGCCTCGTCGGAGATGCGCTGCAGTTCCGCGGTCTCGCTGCCGCGAATCTCCACCTGCAGCGGGGCGACGGCCCCGCCGATCCCCGACGGCACGAGGACCGACGCCCGGACCCCGAAGACGGTCGCCAGCTTCGCGCGCATCACCGCCATCAGTTCCTGCTGCGAGCGCTCGCGGCCGTGGACCGGCGTGAGGCGGACGTACACCTCGCCGCTCCGCACCGTCCCCGTCGCGCCGGAGCCGATCGTCGTGAACGTGTAGGCCACGCCCGGCTCGGCTCGCGCCAGCCGGTCGATGTGCTCGGCCTTCTCGCGCGTGTAGGCCAGGCTCGATCCCTCGGGCGCCTCGAACTGGACGACGAACTCCGACTGGTCGGTGTCCGGCGCGAAGCTGCCGCCGATGAACGGCGTGAGCAGGAGCGCGGCGACGAACGACGCGAGGGCCAGGGCGAGCGTGGACTTCCGGTGGGCAAGGGCCCACGCGATCACGCCCCGGTAGCGGACGGCGAGGCGGTCGAAGGCGGCGTTGAAGCGGGCGATGGCCCGCGTCAGCGGGTTCCCGCCCGCGCCGTGGTGCGGATTCACGCCCCACCACGCCGAGAGCATGGGCGTGAGCGTGAAGGACACGAAGAGGGACACCAGCACGGCCCAGGCGACGGTGATGCCGAAGGCGAAGAAGAAGCGGCCGATGATGCCGCGCATGAACGCCACGGGCACGAAGACCGCCACGATCGACAGCGTGGTGGCCATCACCGCGAGCACGATCTCGCGCGTGCCGTCGGCGGCGGCGGAAAAGTGGTCCTGCCCCGTCTCGCGATGCCGCACGATGTTCTCGATCACGACGATCGCGTCGTCGATCAGGATGCCGATCGAGAGCGAGAGCGCCATGAGCGTGAGCACGTTGAGCGTGAAGCCCATCGCGTTCATGACGATGAAGGACGAGATCACCGACACCGGGAGCGCGAGCGAGGTGATGGCCGTCGCCTTCCAGTCGTTCAGGAAGAGCATGACGATGAGCACCGTGAGCAGCGCGCCCAGGATCAGCTCGTCGATCACGTCCTCGATGGAGTTCCGGATGAACGTGGAGTTGTCGCGCACGACGCGGAGCGAGGTGCCCGGCGGCAGGGTGGCCTCCAGTTCGGTCAGCGTCTCGCGGACGCCGTCGGCCACCGCCACCGTGTTCGCCCCGGACACCTTGAGGATGTCGATCGCGAGGGCGCGCGCGCCGTCGAGGAGCGCGAGGGAGCGTTCCTCGGGGCTCCCGTCGACCACGACGGCGACGTCGCGCACGCGCACCGGTTCGCCGCTGCGCATCGTCACGATGACCTCGCCGAACTGCGCCGGCGTTTC
>JABWBJ010000282.1 GCA_013360595.1 Gemmatimonadaceae bacterium
GCGCCGTGGCGGCGGTCGCGGCACTGGCTACGTCGCGGATGCGCGACTTCGCGCCCAGGTTCCGTCGCGCCTGGCTGCTCGCGGGACTGGCGTTCTCCTGCTACCCGCTCGGCGCCGGGTTTGAGGTCGCCGCGTCCGTTGCCGGTCGCGCCCCGGGGCCCGACTGGAGCGATGCCGTCACCCTGGCCTTCTATCCACTCTTCTTCGCCGGCCTGACGAGTCTTTCGTCGGCTCCGCGCACACGCTACGAGTCGGCGCGGCTCGGCCTCGACGTCGGCATGATCGTCCTCACGGGCGCGAGCTTCCTCTGGCACGGTGTGATCGCCCCCATCCTGACGACGCCCGGCACCAGCGACCTCGAGACGCTGGTCCGCATCGCGCAACCGGTCGGGAACCTGGGGCTCCTGTTCGCCTCGTCGTCGGCGCTCCTCCACCGTCCGAACCCGTCGAGCCGCCGCCCCCTTGGCCTGCTCGCCATCTCCGGACTCCTGCTCTTCGTCTCGGACCTGTTGTTCGGCCCGGCACCGCTGCGCCAGGGAGGCGTGGAGGCCAATCCCTGGCCGGAGGTCGCGGCCTCAGGAGCGCCGCTGCTCTGGCTCCTCGCCGCCCAGTGGCAGCGGTTCCAGGGCAGCGAGCCGGCGCCGGCGCAGCGGCGTCACGAACCCCACTACGCAGGGGTGGGAATGCTGCCCTCCCTCGCGCTGGCGGCGGGATTCGCGATGCTCGTGCATGTGGCGGCGCCGCACTGGTCGCTCGAACTGGGGGTCGAGATCGCCACCCTCTTCCTCATCACCGCGGTGGTCATCGTCAGGCAGGTGCTCGCGGTCCGCGAGACGGAACACCTGCTGGCCGAGCGCGCCGTCCGGGAGGCGCGCTTCCGGTCGATGGTGCAGCACTCGTCCGATGTCATCGCGATCGTCGATCGCCGTGGCACACTCCGGTTCGTGAGCCCCTCGGTATCGCGGGTCTTCCGCTGGCAGCCTGACGCGCTGGTCGGCACGAACCTCTTTGCGCTCCTCCATCCGGACGACGTGGCGAGCGCCAGAGCCTTCCTGCGCACGATGGCCCAGCAGCCCGGCGAAACCGATGCGTTCACCTGCCGGCTGCGCGACGGCGACGGAGCCTGGCGGCACGTCGAATCGGCCTGCACGAGCCTCATCGAGGACCCGACGGTCGAAGGGCTCGTGCTCAACACGCGGGACGTGTCCGACCGCGCGCGCCTGGAAGCCGAGCTCACCCGCCGCGCCTTCAACGACCCGCTCACCGGGCTCGCCAACCGGAGCCGCTTCCACGCCATGACCGAGCAGGCCCTGCGCCGTAACACGCGAACCGGCGTGACCGCGCTGCTGTACCTCGACCTCGACAACTTCAAGACGGTCAATGACACGCTCGGACACCAGCACGGCGACCACCTGCTCGTCGAGGTCGCGGCGCGCCTCCTCAATGCCACCCGCGGGTGCGACACCGTGTCACGACTCGGCGGCGACGAGTTCGCCGTGCTGCTCGAGGACCTGCGCGACCGGGACGATGTGACCGTGGTGGCCGACCGGATCGCGGGCGCGATGGCGCGGCCGTTCCACCTCGGACCCGCCGAGTTCCTGGTCGGGGCCAGCATCGGCATCGCCTTCGAGCATGACGGGCTCTCGGCCGACGACCTGCTTCGCGACGCAGACGTCGCGATGTACGTCGCCAAGCGCCAGGGCAAGGGCCGCTGGGCGGTCTTCCAGCCGGAAATGCACCGGCAGCTCCGGGACACCGTGCAGCTCGAAGCCGACCTGCGCGGCGCGGTGGAACGGGACGAGTTCCTCCTGCTGTTCCAGCCGGTCGTGAATCTGGTGACTCGTCGGGTGGTCGGAGGCGAGGCCCTGCTGCGCTGGCGGCACCCGACCCGCGGCCTGCTCCTGCCCGAGGCGTTCATCGGCGTGGCGCGCGACGCCGGGCTGCTGGAGCCCATCGGACGCTCGGTGCTCCTTCGCGCCACCGACCAGCTCGCGCGGTGGCGGCGCGAACACCCCGAGATGGCCGGGATCTCGGTGGCCGTGAACATCGGCGGCCGCCACTTCCAGTCGCAGTGGTTCGTGCAGGAGGTCGCGGCCGCGCTCGCGGCCAGCCGCATCCCGCCCGAGCGGCTCGTGCTGGAGATCACCGAGGACGACATCATGCGGGACACGACGGCGACACTCGAGCGGCTCACCGCCCTCAAGGCGCTCGGCCTCCGCGTCGCGATCGATGACTTCGGCACCGGCTACTCCTCGCTCGCCTATCTCCAGCGGTTCCCGGTGGACATTCTGAAGATCGACAAGTCGTTCATCGACCAGATGACGTTCGAGGATCACGGCCAGGCGCTGGCGCGCATGATCGTCGCCCTGGGCCAGACGCTGGGGATGCGGACCGTCGCCGAGGGCGTGGAGCAGCCGGCGCACCTCGGCATGCTGCGCGACATGGACTGCCAGTACGCGCAGGGGTACCTCTTCGCTCCACCGCTCCCCCCCGAGGCGTTCGCGCGCTACGCGCTCGCCGGCCTGAACGACGACCTGTTCGACCCGCCGTCCTTCGCCGGCGTGACGGCCGGCCCGGCCCTGCGCGTGGTCCATGGCGCCGCAGCGTGACCAACTGGAACCTGGACCGCGGCGGACGCATACTTCGAGGCGACGCGCGTTCCATTCCGGGAGGCATCATGCCGAAGGCAGCACTGCTGATCGTCGTCCTGGCGGCCCTGGCCGCCTGCAAGAGCACCGGCGGAACCGGGTTGACGGGCGAACGCCTGGCGCCCCAGGTCCGTGAGGCGAGCGCCAACGTGATCACCGAGGCGGAGATCAGGGCGCAGAGCTTCCAGAACGCCTGGCAGGCGATCATCGCGCTCCGGCCGAACTGGCCCAAGATCGACGGGTACGTGAACACCCGCCGGATTCAGTACGAGCGCCTGCAGGAGATCCCCGTGGACACGGTTCGCGAGATTCGCCTGCTCTCGAGGGAGCAGGCCCGGGTGCGGTTCGGCCCCGAGGCGCAACAGCTCATCCACGTCATCACCAAGTAGCACGGCGGCGAATGGCGGCCGGGCGGTACGGGCGCCAGCTTCCCGGCATGCGCCGGCTTCCCCTCGTCGCCGTCCCGGCCGTGGTGATCCTGGTGGCCGCCGCGGGGCTGGACCTGGCCTCCGCCCGGCCGGCCGGCGCGTCCGCCGCCCAGGGATTCCGCCGCTACGAGTGGGAACCGAACGTCCCCTACGACGGCAAGTTCACCTTCGCGCGGATCCGCTACACGGTGTACGGCCGGAGCGGCTGGGAGTTCGACTACCCGGCCATGGAACGCCACCTGATGACGATGCTCCAGGAGATCACGGAGCTGCACCCGCATCGCTCCGGCAGCAACATCCACACCTTCGACGACCCCGAGCTGCTCAAGTATCCCATCGCCTACCTCTCGGAACCGGGGTACTGGTATCCGAGTGACAGCGAGGTCGAGGGGCTCCGCACATACCTGGCCAAGGGCGGGTTCCTCATCGTCGACGACTTCATGCTCAACGAGTGGTACAACTTCGAGCGGCAGATGCTGCGCGTGCTGCCGGACGCGCGCATCGAGCCGCTCCCGCTCGCTCACCCGGTCTTCGACTCGTTCTTTCGCATCGAGTCGCTGGACATGCCCTACCCCAGCCGCCCGTCCCTCCGCGCCGAGTTCCTGGGCATCCACGAGGACAACGACCCCGGCAAGCGCCTGATGGTCGTCATCAACTACAACAACGACATCGGCGACTACATGGAGTGGTCGGACCGGAACTTCTGGCCGGTGAACATCACGAACGACGCCTACAAGTTCGCGATCAACTACATCATGTACGGGTTGACGCACTGAGATGGCGGACGGCGGCGGACGGATGCGACGCGGGCGCTCTGGCGCGCTGTGCCGGGTGGCGGCAGCGGCGGCACTGCTGGCGGGCTGCGACAGCCTGACGAGAGTGGCCGGCGA
>JABWBJ010000283.1 GCA_013360595.1 Gemmatimonadaceae bacterium
GCCGAACCGGTCCGGCAGGGCGTCGCAGGCTGGGGGGGACGCGCCAGCGCGACCGCCGCCCCCCGCTGGCGGCGGACCACCCAGATACACGGCGACCTTCCCGCGAAAGAGCGCCGGATCCAGCGGTTCGGCGTCGCCCCAGGCTCCCGCGAACACCGTTTCGACGCCGCTGAAGTCCGCGCCGACACCGATGCTGTTGGAGGGGTTCGCCGGAATCCAGTCCGTGAGCGCGCCCAGCGTTCTCGATCCGAGCTGAAGCCGCGACGTCGCGCTGTCGAACGCGGTCGTCCCCCACGGGAGTTCCTGATACCAGGTGCCGTTGTCGCCGCCCGGCGTGAGGCCCAGGCGCGCAAACTCGCGGGCGATGTAATCCGTCCCCTTCAGGTTCCCGGGTTCGCCGATGCGGCGCCCCATCATGCTGTCGTCGGCGAACTGGTACAGGCGCGTGCGCAGATCGTTGGCAGTGATCTCGGGCGCGGTGGGACGCGGGGCCCACGTGCGAGGCCCCTCGTCCGGCCAGACAGGGCGCGTGCCCGATTGACCGATGAGGGACGCCGGGACGAAACCGGCGAGGACGACGGCGAAAAGGACACGCATCGAATCAGACAGTGTGAGTGAATGGGAGCCGCATCGGCTACGTCCGCTCCACCAGGCGATCGATGAGGAAGGACGTCTGTTCGAGGGCTTCGGCCGTGAACGGACCGAGAAAGCGCTGCACTTCCGAGAACATGGCCCGGAAGCGATCCCGATCACCGCTGGCCAGAATCCCCGCGACCTCGCTGGCCGCGGCCAGGTAGGTGGCGGTGATCCGTCCTGTCTCCGGGTTCTTCATCTCGATCGGGCCGTAGAGGTCAGCCGATTGCGCGAAATGCCGCCCGCCCATGTAGAGCTCCATCAGGTACGCCGGCGACGTGAAGCGGAGCGACTCGGCGAGGGGCTCGCCGAGCCGCGCGAGCGTCAATCCATGAACCTGGGTCTGGAAGTGCGTGAGCACCTGCACGGTGGCCATCATGCGGTCGTGATGCTCCGGGGTCGCCTCCACGACCGCCAGGCCGCGGGCCGTGAAGGTCTCTTCGACCCAGGACGCCCAGTCGTCGCCGCGGGCCCGGCACACCACGACGCGCTGGCCCTGCAGGGAGTGCACGTTAGGGCCGAACATCGGATGGGTGCCGACGACGGCGGCGCGGGTCGAGTCGAGCATCGCCCGCACGGGCTCCGCCTTGACGCTGGTGACGTCCATGAGGAGCGCATCGGGGCGCAGCCGCGGGCCGACGTCGCGGATGACGCGCTCGGTGAGGTCGATCGGCACGCTGATCACGGTGACATCGGCGACCTCGGCGGCCTCGCCCGGTGTGAGCTCCGTCTTGTGGTCGGCGACGAGCACGCGGTGGCCGAGGTCGCCGAACATGCGGGCGATGAGCGAGCCCATGGCCCCGCGGCCGCCGATCACGGCCACGGTCCTCGGCACGGCTTCGAGCGGCACCTCGGTTCGGAGGGCCGCCTGATGATCCCGGCTGGCCCGGAGGAGAACCCGGAAGAGAGCCTCGATCTCGCCACGGGGGAGTCCCATGTCCTCGGCGCGCCGGGCGCGGTCCTCGAGGATCTCGCGCTCGCGTTGCGGGTCGCGGATCCTCAGATGGTGCTCGCGTTTGTACGCCGCGATCTCCGAGACGATCGCCATGCGGCGGGCGGCGAGCTGAAGCAGCTCGTGGTCGATGGCATCGACCATGGCCCGGAGGAGCGGAAGCGGTCGCGCGGCCGGTTCGGTCATGCCGACAACGTAGCCGAACCGCGCGGCGTGGCGAAGCTACCGGCCCGTCGCCGTGCGGCCGATCTCGACGGCGCGGAACCCCTGCTCGCCCCAGTTGATGATGAAGACGCTGAAGCCCTGCTGGATGCGCTTCTCGATGTCGGCAGCGGTGGCAGGGTAGCCGCACGGCACGCCGAACTCCTTGCAGGCGGCGAGGACCTTCTGGATGGCGGCTTCCCACGCCGCCTCGTCGAAGACGCGCTGGCCGGCGGCATCCGTGGTCGTGAAGAGGCCGCGGAGCGTCCCCGCGCCGGGGAAGAGGACTCCGATTCCCTTCACCGCGGCGATCTCGCGAACCCTGGCGAGGCCTTCATGGCTCTCGACGATGGTGAAGTTCACGAGCTCGCCATCGGGATTGAGCGGCCACAGGTCGGCCTTCGCCCGGTACTCGCGCTCCGACATCCCCCAGACCTGCGGCGCCATCCCGACGTCGTCGGGCCGTGTTCCTCCCTGCGAGGCGAAGCGCATGGCGGCCAGGCCCGCCTTCACCTCGTCGGCGCTCTTCACGTCCACAAACACGATGCCGGTCACCCCCAGGTTGAGCTGCCGGGCGATGTTCCTGGCCGCGAGCGCGGGATCCGGGCCGATTTCGTGCATCTTGACGAACAGCGGCAGGTGCAGCCGCCGCGCGGGTGAGGTCCGCAGCGTGCCACCCTCGTGCATGCCCTTCATGAACGCACTGAAGGGCTCGAAGCCGCGCTCGAAGTTCCCTTCCATGCTGCCGTCGAACAGGTAGTCAGCGGTCTCGTTCGCGAGGGCCTCCTTCGCGAGTTCGGCCGGCGTCCTGGGGGGCGGAGCGTCCGGGGGGACCGCGCCGCCGCGACCGGGGCGGCGGTTGGCCGGGGCGTAAAGGCCGAAGACGGCCTTCTTCTGCGCCAACAGGTCGACGACCGGGTTGAGGTGCTTCGGCGCCTGGACCATCGCCAGGCTGGAAACGGCGACGGCGGCGAGCGTGAGCGACCAGCGAAGGCGCACGGTGAGGGGCCCCGGTTGGAGAAGGTGGACTATATGTGGGCCCTGCCGCCGGGAGAGCAAGGGGATGGCGATCGAGCGCCGAGCGTCATCAGGTCCTCGCGGCGGGGCCGCCACCGGGCGACCGGAGCCCGGCGCTACTTCGGCTTCGCTGCGACGGTGGCACTCTCGGCACGGACCCGGGCGGCTTCGTCCGGGCGCTTCAGCGCATCGTATGCTTTCGCGAGGTCGGCGCGCGCGGATACCAGCCAGCTGGCCGACGGATTCAGCTGCGGCTTGAGGATCTCATAGCCCGCACGCGACTGGTGCTCCGCCTCGGCGTACTTCGCCTGGCGGAGCAACGTGCGGCCGAGCTTGATCCGGGCGATGGCGGTATTGGTGTGGCCGGGGGCGAGCGTTCGTTCGTACGTCGCGATGGCGTCGCGGAAGATCGATTCGGCCTCCGCGTTCTCGCCGCGGGCCATGTACACACTGGCGAGGTTGGACTGAGCGATGCCGATGAGGTAGTGTCCGTCGCGGTACACGCTCCGATAGATGCCGAGCATGCGGCGGTACGCCGCCTCCGCCTCACCGTACCGTTCGCGCTGGAGCGCAATGCTGCCGAGCTCGTTCACCGTCGACGCCACCGCCGGATGGACGGGGCCGTAGACCCGTTCACGGATCGCCAGGGCCTGGTCCAGCGCGGCCGTCGCTTCGTCGAACCGCTTCTGCATGACGAGCGACCGTCCGAGCATCGTCAGGTTCGACGCCGTTCTGAAGTGGTCGCGGCCGAAGTGCCCCTGCGTGATGTCCAGCGCCTGACGATAGTAGCGTTCGGCGTCGCCGTAGTTGGCACGCTCGAACTGCCCGGCTCCGAGGTTGACCAGGTCGTCGGCCACCGACGGATGGCGTTCGCCGAGGAGGCGCTGGTGGAGCGCCAGCACCTGTCGGTTGAGGGAGTCGGAGACGTCGTACTGTCCGGCGTAGAAGTTCGCATTGGCGAGCTCGTACAGGGCGCCCGCGTACTCGACCGTCTCCACGCCGGCTTCGGCGCGGTGCTGAACCGCGTCGCGGAGCACCGGGATGGCGGCGTCGTAGTCTCCCCGGTCGACGAGGACGCGGCCCAGCGCCTCCAGGGCCTCCGCGTGCCGCGGGTGGCCGGCGGGGAGCCGTGTGCTCGCGAGCGC
>JABWBJ010000284.1 GCA_013360595.1 Gemmatimonadaceae bacterium
GCGAGCTTCGCCATCTTGCTCTTGGGCATCATCGGCGCTCGCGTCGTCTTCATTCTGCAATCGTTGGAGTACTACCGACAGAACCCCCAAGAACTTTGGGCGTGCCCGCGCGTCCGGCTACTCCCTGCTGTCTGCCGCCTGCGCCGGCGGCGTGCCCGCGCGTCCGGCTACTCGCGGCTGTCGGCCGCCTGCGCCGCTCCGACCACGAACTCGACCCGTTGCTCGATGGGCCGGTTCTCGCTCAGGAGCGTGGCGATCGCGGCATAGCGTCCCGGCGCCAGGCTCTCGCGCCAGCGGGCGCTCCAGGAAAGGGACGCGTTCGACTCGAGGACGCGCGTCTGCAGGGCCTGCGTGAACAGGCGCCCCTCGCTCCACCGCCAGATCTCGCGACCGAGTGAATCGACCACGGCGAAATCATGCGTCTGGCCGGAAGGGAACTGGAGCTCGAGCTTCCGGACCTCGTTGTTGGTGACGCGAAACGCCAGTTCGATGCCGTCGCGGACCAGAACGTCGAGGGCAGCGGAGACGGGAGGCCCCGACACGGCGTTTCTCCTTTCCGGTTCCGCCGACCGCGCCCGCGGCCCACAGGCGTACGCGACGCCCGCGAGGCAGAGCAAAGTCGACGGGATGATTCGGTTCATTCCGGCGCTGTCGGGAGTCCTCGGACGAGGCTCATTAGAGCCTGCCCGTCACGGTCAGTTGAATCGCGCGGCGAAGTTAGTGATCCTGATCGACAACTGTCAATAGTCACTGCCACATAACTCAATACAGACAGCAGCCTTCGACGCGATCTGCGTTAGGGGACAGAACGACGGCTGGATGCCAACACTCACAAAAATTGTGCGAGTTCGCGTTGCTTGCGAAAAATTTCACAAAGTCCTAGATTCTCGCCCCGACAATGGACTCGGAGCACAAGCCAAAGCCTGATCCCGGCTCCGTCAGCCCGTCCCCGGCGTCGCCGTTCGCCGCCGTCGGAGCTGTCGCCGGCCTGGGGCTCCAGTTTGCGCTCTCGATCCTCCTGTTCCTCCTGGCCGGCCAGTGGATTGACCGGAAGCTGGGCACGGAGCCGCTCTTCCTCATCGGGTTCGTGTTCATCGGCGCCGGCGCCAGCTTCTTCTCGATCTACCGGAAGCTGGTGGAGCAGCAGCGGCGAGAGGCGGAGCGCAAGCGGCAATGAAGCGAGTGGCATCCTTCCTCGCCGCCTGCCTCGGCCTCATCGGCGTGATGTGGCTGATCGCGGTACTGGTGTTCCCCGGGGCCGAGGTGCGGCGAGCCCTCGACGTGGCTGCCCTCGTCGCAGCCGGGGTGCAGGTGGTAACGTTTCTCGTCGCGCGCGCGATGGCGCGGCGGAACGTGATGGCGGGGTGGGGGATCGGCGTCGCGCTCCGATTCGGCGCGCTGGCGATCGTCGCGCTGGTGGTCGTGCCGAGACTCGGCCTGCCGCTGGCCGCGTCCCTCCTCGGGCTGGCGACGTTCCTGTTCGTCTCGACCCTGATCGAACCCCTCTTTCTCAAGCAATGACGCGTCCGGGTACCCTGCTGCTCGCCCTTGTCCTGTCCCTGCCGGCCACGACGCTGGCCGCGCAGGACCATGCGTCCGCGCCGGTCACGACGAGCGCGACGGACTCCGGCGCCGCCCAGGGCGAACATGCCCCCGCGGCCGACTCCGCCGTGGCGAAGGTCGACATCATCACCCCCCACATCACCGATGGCTACGCGATGGAGCTCCCGTACTGGAAGCCGCCGTTCGCGAAGCACGTCTGCATCGGTCGCCACATCGGAGAGCACGAGTGCGGCCCGCTCTGGGACCCGGTCCGGATCGGCCCCGTGACGCTGCAGCTTTCGCCGACCAAGCACGTCGTGATGCTCATCCTGGCGGCGTCGCTGGCGGCGATCGTCCTGATCGGGACCGCGCGCGCCCACACGCGGCACACGCACGCCGCCGGCCGGCCGCAGGGATTCGCCGCCGGCCTCGAGGCGATGGTGCTCTACATCCGCAACGTCGTCATCATGCCGAACGTGGGCCCGCACGGCGAGGGATACGCGCCCTACCTGCTCACGGTCTTCTTCTTCCTGCTCTTCGCCAACCTGCTCGGCCTCATCCCCTACGGCGCGACCGCGACGGGGAACATCTCGGTGACCGCCACGATGGCCATTCTCTCGCTCATGGTCACCGAGATCTCCGGGATGCGGGCCCTGGGGAAGGGATACTGGAACACGGTCTTCTACTGGAACCGGGACATGGTGCTCCCGATGCGGATCGTCATGTTCCTCGTCATGTCGCCGGTGGAGATCATCTCCAAGTTCACCAAGCCGTTCGCACTGGCCATCCGTCTCTTCGCCAACATGACGGCGGGGCACATCGTGGTGCTGGCGTTCATCGGCCTCATCTTCGCGTTCAAGCTCCCGGTCGGGATCGCGCCGCTCCTGATGGCGATCGCGATCATGCTGCTCGAGATCTTCGTCTCGTTCCTGCAGGCGTTCATCTTCACCCTGCTCACGTCCGTGTTCATCGGGCAGATGCGGGTGGCACATCACTAGCGTCGAGCGCCGAGCGCCGAGCCCGGACCAGAGAGAGGTTTGCAGCATCACGAATTGCGAGTCAGCAGTCACGAATCACGAAGCACTGCAGTACGGGCGGAGACCTCGCTCCACTCCGCCTGTCCGGTACCGGGTCGACCGACCCGGGAATCCCGTTGAGGCCCGGGCCTCGGTGACGGGAAGCGGCGGCCGGGACGGCGTCCGCGGGGCGAACAACGGTTCACGATCCACCCTTCGGAGACAGCAATGATCGAGATCTTTCCCGTGCTTACCGCGGTCGCGCAGGCGGCGGACAACAACGCCGGTCTCGCGCTCATCGGCGCCGGGCTTGGCGCCGGCGAGCAGGCCGTTCTCGCCGCGCACGCTGGCTTCGACCTCGGGCGAGCCGGTGACGCACAGGTGCACGATGTCGCATAACGCGGCCAGCTCACGCGGCGTCGCCGCCTCGCGCGCGCCGAGTGCCTTCAACCGCTCGACCGCCTCGCGTTTACGGTGGCCCATCACGACGAGCGGGTAGCCCTTCGTGACGAGGTTCTTCGCCATGCCGGCGCCCATCAGGCCGACGCCGATGAAGCCGATGGTGGGTTTGTTCGTCTCGGTCACTTCTTCGGTCCTCCGACCTGCGCGCCGTTGAGCGCCCGATAGGCGCGGATCACCTGGCTGTCGTCGGCTAGGCCGTGACCCGCACCGGACGAAGCCAGGAACATCTGGTGCGCTACGGCCGCGATCGGCAGCGCGACCTTCGCCGAACGCCCGGCGTCGAGCACCAAGGAGAGATCCTTGACGAAAATATCGACCGCGCTCGTCACTTCAGGCTCGATTTCCAGCATCCGCGGCCCGCGGTTGTTGATCATCCAGCTCGCGGCGGCGGATTGGCCAAGGATCTTGAGGAGGAGGCCGGTGTCGAGCCCCGCCTTCTCGGCCATCGCGAAGGCTTCCGCCGCGACCGCGATGTGCACGCCGCACAGCAACTGGTTGATGGTCTTCACCATCGCACCGTCGCCCGCGTTTTCGCCGACATGGTAGAGCTTGTCGCCGAGCGGCAAAAGATAGGGGTTGGCGGCCTCGAATACCGCCTTCGGTCCACCGGCCATGATCGTCAGCGTGCCGGCCTCGGCACCGACGACGCCGCCGGAAACCGGGGCATCGAGGAAACGGCGGCCCGTCTTCTCGACCATGCCGGCGATCTCGCGGGCATCCGTCGGCGAGCAGGTGGCCATGAGGATGACGAGCGCATCCGGGTTCAGGCCCTCCAGCGCCCCTGAAGCAACGAGCGCGGCCCGGGCCTGCGCCGCGTTCACCACCATCAGGATGAGCGCTTCGGCACCACGGGCCGCCTCGACCGCCGAAGAACAGGCAATGCCGCCGTTCGCGGCATGAACAGCGAGCGCCTCGGCGCTGAGA
>JABWBJ010000285.1 GCA_013360595.1 Gemmatimonadaceae bacterium
AGATCGACACCATCATTGCCTGGAGCCGCGAGGCGGTCGCCATCGTCGCCAAGCTGTTCGCCGAGCAGGCCGGGGCCGTCTACGCGGCCAAGCACGGCGTGAGGGTGCTCTGCCTGCGGCTGGGCAGCGTCGCGCCGACGCGCGATGCGGCGGAGCCCGGCTCGTGGATCGCGCCGGAGGACGTGGCCGCCCTGATCCGGCTCGGCCTCGAGCATCCTGGCGTCGACTTCGCGGTGGTGCATGCCGTGGCGCCGTACGATGGCGACGACGAGGCCCAGCGCGACGTTGCGACGCACTTCGGCTACACGTTTCGCCACCGCGGCACCACCTGGGCAGACGCCCTCGCCGACGCCGAGCGTCATTTCTGGTTCGATCCGCCGGCAGCCCGGTGGCGAGGGGGCGTCTTCGTCACGCGGGATGGTGAGCCGTCGTGACGGAGGCGGCGCCGTCAGCGCCGCTCACCCCCGAGCACCCGGGCGAGATGGCGCCCCGTGAACGATCCCTTCGCCCTCATCACCGCCTCGGGCGCTCCCTCGGCCACCACGCTCCCACCCTTGTTCCCGCCCTCCGGCCCCAGGTCGATGATCCAGTCGGCCGTCTTGATGACGTCGAGGTTGTGCTCGATCACGAGCACCGTGTTCCCGCGATCGACCAGCCGGTGCAGCACGTCGAGCAGCAGCCGCACGTCCTCGAAATGCAGGCCCGTCGTTGGCTCGTCGAGGATATAGAGCGTGCGCCCCGTGTCGCGCCGCGACAGCTCGGTCGCCAGCTTGACCCGCTGCGCCTCGCCACCCGACAGCGTCGTGGCGCTCTGGCCGAGGTGGATGTAACCGAGGCCGACGTCGAAGAGCGTCTGCAGCTTCTGCCGGATGCGGGGCTGGTGCTCGAAGAAGGCCAGCGCGTCCTCGACGGTCAGGTCGAGCACGTCGGCGATGCTCTTCCCGCGGAACTGCACCTCCAGGGTCTCTCTATTGTAGCGGCGCCCCTTGCAGACGTCGCACGGCACGTAGACGTCGGGCAGGAAGTGCATCTCGATCTTCACCAGCCCGTCCCCCTGGCAGGACTCGCAGCGGCCCCCCTTCACGTTGAAGGAGAAGCGCCCCGGCCCGTAGCCGCGGATCTTCGACTCCGGCAGCTCGGCGAACAGGTCGCGGATGGGCGCGAAGAGGCCGGTGTAGGTCGCCGGGTTGGACCGCGGCGTGCGGCCGATGGGACTCTGGTCGATGTCAATGACCTTGTCGATGTGCTCCATCCCGGTGACCCGGTCGTGCGCCCCGGGGATCACCCGCGCCCGGAAGAAGTGGCGCGCCAGCGTCCGGTGAAGGATGTCCTCGATCAGGGTCGACTTCCCCGACCCGGAGACCCCGGTCACGGCCACGAACGCGCCTAACGGGATCGCCACGGTCAGGTTGCGCAGGTTGTGCTCCCGCGCCCCGTGCACGACCAGCTGCCGCTTCGGGTCGGTCGGCCGGCGGCGGGACGGGATCGCGATCCGTCGCGCCCCCGACAGGTACTGCCCGGTCAGCGACGCCTTCGCCCGCACCATGTCCGCGACCGATCCCGCGGCCACCACCTCGCCCCCGTGCTTCCCGGCGCCGGGTCCGAGGTCGATCACATGGTCGGCGGCCCGGATCGTCTCCTCGTCGTGCTCCACCACGATCACCGTGTTCCCCAGGTCCCGCAGCCGCTCGAGCGTCCGCAGGAGCCGCTCGTTGTCGCGCTGGTGGAGCCCGATCGACGGCTCGTCCAGGATGTAGAGCACGCCCACCAGCCGCGACCCGATCTGCGTCGCCAGGCGGATGCGCTGCGCCTCGCCCCCCGACAGCGACTCGGCCGACCGGCCTAACGTGAGGTAATCGAGCCCCACGTCCACCAGGAACCGGAGCCGGTCCCGCACCTCCTTGAGGATCGGACCGGCGATCCCCGGATCGAGCCCGGGGCGGCCGCTCCCACGCAGGGGAATGCCGTCCACGAACGCCTGCGCCTCCCCGATCGAGAGGTCACCCACCTCGCCGAGGTTCTTCCCGTGCACCGTCACCGCCAGCGACTCCGGCCGGAGCCGCTTGCCGCCGCACGCCTGGCACGGCTTCTCGACCATGTACTCGAGCAGGTCCTGCCGCACCTGGTCGGACTGGCTCTCGCTGAAGCGCCGCTGCACCGAGACCAGAATGCCATCCCAGACCATCGCCGGCGCCGCCCCCCCTCCACGGCTCCCCGACGCCCGCGCCACCGCGCCGCCGGTGCCATACAGCAGCGCGTCCTTCACCTTCTTCGGCAGCTTCCCCCAGGGAGCGTTGAGGTCGAAGCCCAGTTGCTTCGCCAGCCCCGGCAGGATGACCCGGCGCAGGTACCCGTCCGGTTCGCCCCACGGCAGCACCACACCCTCCAGGATGGAGATGCCGGGATCGCCGAGGATGAGGTCTTCACTCACCTCGCGCCGGGTCCCCAGGCCGCCGCAGGCCGGGCAGGCGCCGAACGGCGAGTTGAACGAGAAGTGGCGCGGTTCCATCTCGGGCAGCGAAATGCCGCACCCGGCGCATCCATAGCGCTCCGAGAACAGCTGCGAGGCGCCTGACGAGCCGTCGTACCGCTTCACCTCGACGATGCCGTCCGCCAGCCGCAGCGCCGTCTCCAGGGAATCGGTGAGCCGCCCGCGATCCTCGCCGCGCACCACCAGGCGGTCCACGATGATCGACACGTCGTGGTTGACCTTCCGGTTGAGCTTCGGCGGATCGGCCAGCTCGATGACCGACCCGTCGACGACGGCGCGCACGAAACCCTGCTTGCGGGCGTTCTCGAAGAGGTCCCGGAACTCGCCCTTGCGGGCGCGGACCAGCGGCGACAGCACCTCGATCCGGGTGCCTCCAGGCCACGACAGCACCACGTCGGCGATCTGCGTCGCGCTCTGCCGCTCCACCGGCTGGCCGCAGTTGGGACAGTGCGGCGTGCCGGCGCGCGCGTAGAGCAGCCGCAGGTAGTCGTGGATCTCGGTCACCGTACCGACCGTGGAGCGCGGGTTGTGACCGGCCGACTTCTGCTCGATGGAGATCGCGGGCGAGAGGCCCTCGATCGAGTCCACGTCCGGCTTCTCCATCAGCCCCAGGAACTGCCGCGCGTACGCGGACAGCGATTCGACGTACCGCCGCTGTCCCTCGGCGTAGATCGTATCGAAGGCGAGGGAGGACTTGCCGGAGCCGGACAGCCCGGTGATGACCGTAAGCCGGTCGCGCGGGATGGTGACGTCGATGTTGCGGAGATTGTGCTCCCGCGCCCCACGGACGATCAGCTGCTCGCCGGACATAGACCTGAAAGCTCGACGGATGGGGGCACGGGTTCAAGGGAACCGCATCCGGGAAACGGGGGACCGGCATCGCGGCTGGCAGGTCACCCCGGCGGCCGGGTAGTCGTCCTTGTTTGTTGATCCCCCGCCTTCGAACCGCGCGGCCGATTCACGATCCACGATTCACGCCATGCCCCACACCGACGCCATCGTCGTTCTGTCCACCGTCGCCAATCCGGACGAAGGGGCCGCGCTCATCCGGGCGCTGCTCGACCGCCGGCTGATCGCCTGTGGCACCCTGCTCCCCGGCGCGCGATCGATCTACCGCTGGGAAGGACGGATCGCCGATGAGCCGGAGACGGTGCTCCTCCTCAAGACGCGGTCGGCGGTGCTGCACGCCCTCGAAGCCGCCTTCGCGGAGCTGCACCCGTACAAGGTGCCCGAGTTGCTGGCGCTCGCGCCTGCGGCGGGGCTCGAGAAGTACGTGGCATGGATCGCGGCCGAAACGTCGCTGACGCTCACGTGATGCCGGCGAGGGCTGCTCGATGACTCGCCGCGGCCTGCTCGCGGGCGGCGTGCTGGCGGCGTGGGCCGGCGGGTTCGCGCTCCTGCTGGCCCGCGAACTGAACCCGTCGATGGCCTCGCGCCTG
>JABWBJ010000286.1 GCA_013360595.1 Gemmatimonadaceae bacterium
CCAGGATCCGGGTCGCAGAATCGGCCCAGCGACGCACGTCCGTGGCCAGCAGGTTGATGACCAGCGACGTCCGGCCGTCGGTGGCCCCCAGCACCAACGCCCCCGGGGTGCGCGTCCGAACCTCCACGGCCACGTCGCCGACCAGCTGGCGGAGGAGGGACCGCTCGGGGGACTGGGCGGCGCCGGCCGCCGACCATAACGACAGGGCGGCGGCGACCTTGAGGAATGGGGACGGACCGAACGTCACGACAGAGGAGAATGCCCTACGGAAGGTGCGGCGGGGTGCGGTCCGGGGGAAGCGGGCCATATGGCGCCCGGCCGGAGGGGACCCGTATCTTCGTGCCGATCTGGAAACCCCTACCCGAAGAGGTGCTATGTCCCCGCGTCGGTTTCTTCGCGCACTGGCGTCGCTCTCGCTCCTGGTCATCCCCGGATGGGTGCAGGCCCAGACCGGCACCGTGACGGGCACGGTCACCGAGAGCCGCGGAAACACTCCGATCGTGGGCGCGCGCGTTCAGGCGCTCACGGCGACCACCGTCGTGGCGGCGACGCAGTCGCGCGACGACGGCACGTTCCGGCTCGCCGTTCCCGCCGGGACGTATACCATTGTAGTCAACCGGATCGGCTACCGCCCCGGGAACACGTCCGTGACCGTCGCCGCCGGTGGCGCGGCCACCGCGAACGTGACGCTCACCGAGGCCGTGATCGAACTCAACCCGGTGGTGACCGTGGCGTCGCGCAAGGAGGAGAAGGCGCTCGATGCGCCCGCGTCGGTGTCGGTCATCGAGGTGCGCGAGATCCAGGAGCGGCCGGCGGTGACGGCGGCCGAGCATGTGCAGGGCATGGCGGGGGTCGACGTCAGCAAGGGCGGGGTCGCGCAGTCGAACATCGTGGCCCGCGGGTTCAACAACGCGTTCTCGGGTTCGATTCTGACGCTCCAGGACTACCGGTTCGCCGGCGTGCCGTCGCTCCGGGTCAACGTCCCGCTGATGGCGACGACGACGAGCGACGACATCGAGCGGATCGAGGTCCTGCTGGGGCCGGCCTCCGCGCTCTACGGGCCGAACAGCTCGCACGGCGTGCTACACGTCATCACCAAGTCGCCGTTCACGTCGCAGGGGACGCAGATCACGGTGGACGGCGGCACCCAGAGCCTGTTCAAGGGATCGGCGCGGCACGCGGGACTGATCGGCGACCGGTTCGGCTACAAGCTGTCGGGCGAGTACTTCACGGCCAGGGAGTGGGAATACCGCGACCCTGCCGAGCCGCTGAGGTTCCCGAACGATCCCTCGGTCCCGGCCGGCCGCCGCGGGCAGCCGAACGAGCGGACCTTCGATCTCAAGCGCACGGTGGGCGAGGTGCGCTTCGATTTCCGGCCCGATGACAATGCCGAGTACGTGACGACGGTCGGCATGTCGAAGATCGGGAGCGGGATGGAGCTGACGGGGACCAACGGCTCGGTGCTGGCGAAGAACTGGACCTACACCAGCCTGCAGCAGCGGGCCCGTATCGGGCGCCTGTTCGGCCAGGTGTTCATGAACATGAGCAATTCGGGGAACGATTCGGCCGACGACATGTCGGGGACGTACGCACTTCGGACGGGCCAGGCGTTCGTGGACCAGTCGCGGGTGCTCGCCGCGCAGCTGCAGCACGGGCTCTCGCTCGGGTCGAAGCAGGACTTCATCTACGGCGTCGACTACATCTCGACGAACCCCCGGACGCTGGGCACGATCAACGGCCGGAACGAGGAGGTCGACGACGTCCGCGAGATCGGCGGGTACATCCAGTCCACCACGCGCCTGACGCCGAAGTTCGACTTCATCGGCGCCCTGCGGGTGGACAACAACGATCAGGTTGACGGAAGCCAGGTCTCGCCGCGGGCGGCGCTCATCTTCAAGCCGAGCGAGACGCAGAACTTCCGGGTGACGTACAACCGCGCGTTCCAGACGCCGGCGAACTTCACGTGGTTCCTCGATCTCGTCTCCCAGCGCAACCTGGCGCCGGGTCTGCCGTACCTCGTGCGGGCCCTCGGCAATCCGCCCAAGCAGGGGTGGACGTTCAACCGGGGCTGCGAACAGACGGTGAACGGCGGCCTGTGCATGCGGACGATCTTCACCGGGCCGTCGGGGGCGTCGGTCTGGCAGCCGGCCTCCTCGGCCGTCGCCTATCGGGGCGCGATCTCGACGCTCGGCCCGACGCTGGCCGCCGGCCTGGCGCCGAGCATCAAGGCGGGACTCGGCGTGTCGGACCAGGTCGCCGGCGCGGTCGCCAACCAGATCATCACGTTCCTCGGATCGCTGCAGCCCACCCCGGCGCAGGTCGGGACGCAGATGCGGATGATCCTCCCCGGCTCGCCGAACCTCGCGCCGGAAGACGTGCGAGACATCGACCCGATCAAGGCGTCGTTCAACAACACCTACGAGCTTGGCTACAAGGGCATCATCGGCAGCAAGCTCCGCCTGGCCATCGACGCCTGGAGCGAGAAGCGGGGCGACGTCGGCAACCCGGCCGGACTGGCCACGCCGAACATCTTCTTCGACTCGACGTCCCTGGCGAACTACATGCAGGCGGCGCTGGTTCCGGCGATCACGCAGACGCTCATGGGGCCTCCCTTCAACATGTCGCAGCAGCAGGCCGCCGGCACGGCCCAGGTCTTCGCGCCGCAGGTGGCGCGCGGCCTCGCCAACGGCCTGAAGCCGCTGCCGCTCGGCATCGTCTCCTTCAACGACGACCGGTTCGCCAGCGCGACGGACATCCTGGCCACGTACACGAGCTACGACAGGACGGTGACGGTCAACGGCATCGACCTGTCGCTGGACTACGTGCATAACGACAACTGGACCTTCGGCGGCACGCTGAGCTGGGTGGACAACGACTCGTTCCCCGAGGTGGCGAGCAGCAACAGCCGCCCGCTCATGCTGAACGCGCCGAGCCAGAAGGCGTCGCTGTCGGCGGTGTACCGGGCCACCAGCGGCCGCTGGGGATACAACGTCAATTTCCGCCACGCCAACGGGTACCAGGTGAACTCGGGCGTGTACGCCACGGGCGTCGAGTTCCTCGGCCCCAACGGCCCCTACTCGTACCCGGCGCTCCGCGGGGTCAACATCTTCGACGCGGGCGTGAACTGGCGCTTCATGCCGGCCGGGCAGTCCATGCTGTTCTCCGTGCGCGCCGACAACCTGTTCAACATCAAGTACCGGACCATGCCCGGCACGCCGGAGCTCGGGTTCCTGCTCGTGACGCGGGTGCAGTACAGTTTCTAGGGCCAGGCGCCCGGCGCCAGGCGCCGAGTGATTCCAGGGCAGGGTCGGGGCACCAGCCCCGGCCCTGCTTCATTTCAATTCCCGTGATGCATCCATTGCTCGACCTGTCGCGACGGCCCGTGGTGGGACACCGCGGGAACGCGGCGCACGCCCCGGAGAACACGATCGAGTCCTTTCGGCAGGCCGTCGCACTCGGCGTGGACGCGCTGGAGCTGGACGTCCACCTGAGCGGCGACGGACACGTGGTGGTGATCCACGACCCGACGCTCGACCGGACGACCGACGGCTCGGGGCGCGTGGGTCGGATGTCGCTGGCGGAGATCCGGCAGGCCGACGCCGGGGCGCGATTCACCAGGGACCACGGCCTCACCTGGCCGTACCGCGGCCAGGGCATCACCGTGCCCACGCTGGACGAGGTCCTGTCGGCGTTTCCGGACACTCCCCTGCTGATCGAGCTCAAGACCGGGGCCGGCTCGGACGCCACGCGCGCCCTCATCGAACGCCACCGGGCCGAGGAGCGGTGCGTGGTCGCGTCCTTCGACTGGCGCGCGACGGAGGCATTCCGCGGCACGCGGATCCTTCGGGGCGCGAGCCGGCGAGACACGGCCCGGCTGCTCTGGCGCGCCGCGGCGCGCTTTCCGCCGGCGTCGGTGGATTTCGACGTGAT
>JABWBJ010000287.1 GCA_013360595.1 Gemmatimonadaceae bacterium
CCCGCGGGGTGGCCGGCGTGCACGCCCGCGCTTCGAAGCGGGGCACGGTACGCCCGTTAGGCCGGGGGCAGCGCCGATGCTCACCCTGTTCGACTACGAACGGGAGGCGGAGTCACGGCTCCCGCCCGCCCACTGGGGCTACATCGCCGGCGGCGCGAACGACGAGATCACCCTGCGCGCCAACCGCGCCGCCTTCGATCGGCTCGCCATCCGCTACCGCACCATGGTGGACGTGTCGGTGCGGGACCTCCGCACACGCGTGCTCGGGCAATCCGTGTCGATGCCGGTCCTGATCGCCCCCACGGCGATGCACAAGCTGGCCCACCCGGACGGCGAATGCGGAACCGCGCGGGCGGCGCGGGCCGCGGGCACCCTCATGACGGCCAGTACCACGGCGACCACGCGCCTCGCCGACGTGATCGCGGCCGCGCCCGGGCCGATGTGGTTCCAGCTGTACCTCTACCAGGATCGGGCGCGGACCCGGGAACTGATCGAGGAAGCCGCCCGCTGCGGGTACCGCGGGCTGATGCTCACCGTCGACGCGCCGGTCCTGGGCCGCCGCGAGCGCGACATCCGGCTCGGCTTCACGCTTCCGCCAGACCTCATGCTGCCGAACGCCGCCATCGCCGGCATGGGCCGGGTGCCTGACGCGAGTGCCGAAGCATCGGGGTTGATGCTGCACTTCCGCCACCTGCATGACGCGGCCATTACGCCCCGCGACATCGAATGGGTGCGCGACGTCAGCGGCCTGCCCGTGATCGTGAAGGGGATCGTGCGCGGGGACGACGCCGTGCGCGCCGCGGCGCACGGCGCGAGCGCGATCGTGGTTTCGAACCACGGCGGCCGGCAGCTCGACAGCGCGATCCCGTCGATCGTGGCGCTCCCCGAGGTGGTGCGCGCGCTCGAGGACCGCGCCGAGGTGTACGTGGACGGCGGCGTTCGCCGTGGCACCGACGTCATCAAGGCGCTGGCGCTGGGCGCGCGGGCGGTCTTCCTCGGCCGGCCGATCCTGTGGGGACTCGCCGTCAACGGCGAGGCCGGCGTGCGGGAGGTGCTCGAGTTGATGCGCGCCGAGGTGGACCTGGCGATGGCGCTCTCGGGCGTGCGGTGCGTTGCGGAGATTACCGGGGATCTCGTGAATCGTGAATCGTGAATCGAAGTCCGGGCCCGGGCCGATCTGGAGGCCGAGCGCCGTCGCGGTCGCCCGCTCGCATCTCCGCTCGTTCGCGGAGCTGGTGCGAGCGGCCGGCGGGCCCGCGGCGTGGGACGGCCATCGACTCGATTACGACCTGCTGCACCGCTGGTCGGTGGACCATCCCGAGGCCTTCTGGCCACTGGTCTGGCGCTACTGCGGGGTGATCGCCGGGGAACGCCCCGGCCCGGATCCGTGGGACGCGGCCGTGGTCGGGCTCGACCGAATGGCGCCGCCGGATCCGGACCTTGGACCACTGTGGTTCCCTGGCGCCCGGCTCAACTTCGCCGAGAACCTGCTGAGGTTCTCGGACGACCGCGAAGCCCTCGTGTCGTGGGACGAATCCGGGGCACGGAGCCGGATGACGTACGCGTCGCTGACCGAGGCGGTGCGGCGCGTCGCGGCGGCGCTGCGGGAGCACGGCATCGGTCCGGGCGATCGCGTGGCGGGATTCCTCCCGAACATCCCGGAAGCCGTCATCGCGATGCTGGCGACGGCGAGCCTGGGGGCGATCTGGTCGTCCTGCTCGCCGGACTTCGGCGTGAAGGGCGTCATCGACCGGTTCGGGCAGATCGAACCGCGGCTGCTGTTCACGGCCGACGGATATCGATACGCCGGGAAGGTGATCGATTCCCTGGAGCGCGTCGGGGCCATCGTATCGCAACTGGCGTCGATCGAGCGGGTGGTGGTGGTGCCGTGGCTGGGGCCGGAGCCGGGGCTCGGGGGCGTGCCGCGTGCCGTCCTGTGGCGGGAGTTCATGGGCAGCGGGCCGGGGGCGGCGAGGCACGAGTCACGAGTCACGAGTCACGAGTCACCAGTCACGGCGACCCATTCCCCATTCCCCATTTCCCAGTCCCCGCTCCCCCGGTTCCCCTTCGACCATCCGCTCTTCATCATGTACTCGTCAGGCACCACCGGCCTGCCGAAGTGCATGGTGCACGGGGCCGGGGGGACGCTGCTGCAGCACCTGAAGGAGCACCAGCTGCACACCGATCTCCGGCGCGAGGACCGGATCTTCTACTTCACCACCTGCGGCTGGATGATGTGGAACTGGCTGGTGAGCGCGCTGGCGACCGGGGCCACCGTGGTCCTGTACGATGGGGCGCCGCTGGGGCCGAACCCGGCCGTGCTCTGGGACATGGCGCAGGCGGAGGGCATCACGGTCTTCGGCACGAGCGCCAAGTACATCGCGGCCGCGGAGAAGGCCGGACTGGAGCCGGCCCGAACGCACGATCTCCGGGCGCTCCGGACGATCCTGTCCACCGGGAGTCCGCTCGCGCCGCCGGGGTTCGACTACGTGTACGAGAAGGTCAGTCGCGACGTCTGCCTCAGCAGCATCAGCGGCGGAACCGACATCATCTCCTGTTTCGCGTTAGGGAACCCGGCCGGACCGGTCTGGCGCGGGGAGCTGCAATGCCGCGGGCTCGGCATGGCGGTTGACGTGTTCGGAGACGATGGGCGTCCCGTGCGCGGCGAGCCGGGCGAGCTGGTCTGCACGAAGCCGTTCCCGAGCATGCCCGTCTCGTTCTGGAACGATCCCGATGGGGCGAAGTACCGGGCCGCCTACTTCGACTACTATCCCGGCGTCTGGCGGCACGGCGACTGGGCCGAACTGACCGGGCACGGCGGCATGATCATCACCGGACGCAGTGACGCGACGCTGAATCCGGGCGGCGTCCGTATCGGCACCGCGGAGATCTACCGTCAGGTGGAGCAGCTCCCGGAGATCGTGGAGAGCCTCGTGATCGGGCAGGAGATCGGTGACGCCCACGACCGCGACGTCCGCATCGTCCTGTTCGTGCGGCTTCGCGAGGGTCTGACGCTCGATGATGCCTTGCGCGAGCGCATTCGCCGCCAGGTGCGCGACAACACCAGTCCGCACCACGTCCCGAAGGTCATCGTGCAGGTATCCGACATCCCGCGCACGATCAGCGGCAAGATCACCGAGATGGCGGTGCGCGACGTGGTCCACGGCCGGCCGGTGAAGAACACGGACGCGCTGGCGAACCCGGACGCGCTGAGGTTCTTCGCGGACCTGCCCGAGCTGAAGACCTGACGCACGGGCCCCTGCCTGCCCACCCGTCCGCTACCGCAACGCCTTCCGATCCGGTCGAACCCCCGGTCCCACCGAGCGCCGCCCGATCGACTCGCGGGCCTGGTCGGCCAGGCGCTCGGTCAGCGCCTGCAGCACGGCCGACCGCGAACGCGTGACGCGCCGCAGCGAGTACCGTGCGATGCTGAACGTCGTCCCCAGCGAGGCCAGGATCGCGGGGGCGAAGACCAGCGGAAACAGATTGAGGCTCTCGATCACCGCGATGATCGGTCCGATCGAACCGCCGCTGCCTCCGCCGATGATCCCGCCGTACAGCGCGCCGATCAGGTCACGGAGCCGCTCGCCCACGTAGATCGTCGTCTTGCCGTCGCGGACCAGGACCGAGATCTGCACCTTGCGCTGCTTGTCGGCCGAGGTCCAGTTGAGCGACCGGCCCACGACACTCACGACGCCGTTGTCGTTGAGCGCGCGCCGGATCTGGTCCACCAGCAGGTCGAAGTCCCGCTCCGGCATCTCGCCCGGCACCGTGGCCTCGTACGAGATCGACGCGTGTCCGCCCAGCCACCAGTTGTACGGCGGGCGGATCCCTTCGCGCACGACGGCGCCGGCGGCTCCGGGCTCGTCAGGCGCGGGGGCGAGGCCGTGCTCCGCCATGGCCCGGTCCAGGAACTGCGTGGCGATGCC
>JABWBJ010000288.1 GCA_013360595.1 Gemmatimonadaceae bacterium
GAGAGCGCCCGTGCCTTCCCGCGCAGCTGGAGCGTCCCGGCGACCTGCCACCGCCCGTTGTCGCGGTTCGCGCGCGCGCTCGAGAACCGGATCACCGGGTGGCTGGCGGCATCGAGGAAGCGGGGGCCCCGGAGGTGGCGATCGCGGAGTCCGATCCCGGTCCGGACCGATCCGCCGGCCACTCGCACGTCGACCATGACCGCCCCGCCGTTCGCGTCCGGCAGCGTCAGGTCGCCCTCGATGTCGCGAAACCAGCCGCTGACGCGCAAAACGCCGAACCAGCGCACGCGGAACGTCACGCGGGTATTCGACCGGTCGAGCCGCCACGATCGACTCGAAGCCATCAGTCCTCCGGCGCGCCGCGGTTGATCCAGTTCATGATGGTGCGCACCTGGTGGTCCGGGAGCGCGCCGGAACCGAGCGGCATGCGGGCCAGTCCGCGGCGGCGGGCAGGATCGCTGCCGAGCATGATGACGAGCCAGGAGTTCGCGGCATCGCCCGGCCGCACCAGCACCTCGCCCTCGCGAAGTCGCGACGCCTGGTTCACCACGGCGCCGAAGGCCACGTCCGGCACGAGCACCAGTCCGGCCTGCTGCGTCAGCACGGAGTGGCACCCGCCGATGGCGCAGCGCCGCTCGATGATCGGGACCACGTCGCGCAGGAAGCGCGCGTCCGTCACTTCCGCGCCCGGCCCGCTGGACGTCACCCCGTCATAATCGACGCAGGCGACCGCCGCGAGCAGGAGCAGGAACCGCGGCCGTTTCACGGCGCCGTCCACCGCACGCTGGCGCGGCCCGTGAGCAGGCTCCCGGGCGCGTAGAACAGCTCGCCGCCCACCCAGCTCGTGTTCCGGACTCGCCATGCCCCGCCAACGGCGGCGTGCGGCCGCGTGGCGCGCAACTCGAGCACCGGATGGTCGGGATCGCGCGTGCCGAAGTCCGTGATCACCCCGATGTCGAACCGGGTCCGATCCACGCGCGCGCCGGCAAGGGCGTACCAGCGCCGCGCGCCATCCGCTGACGCGCGCGATGCCACGAGTTCGGCACCGATGAGACGCGGCTCGAACCAGTCCTCGCTTTCGCGGCCGTGGCAGACCGCCTCGAAGTAGAGCTCGAGGTCGGCACCCTTGCCGAGCAGCTCCCGCTCGGAACACGTCATGGCGCCCTTCACCCGCCCGATGACGCCCCAGACGCGGGGGGTGACGGCGAAACCGGCCAGCATCGTGGACGGCGCCGACAGCGCCACGCTGCCGACATTGGCTTCGGCGTCGAAGACGCGGATGGGCGGGATCCAGCTCGCCTCCACGGCCACGCGGCCGAGGCGCGCGGCCAGCCGCGGCCGCGGGAAGACGGGCGCGAGGTTGGTGGATTCCGGCTTGTCGATGGAGGGACGCCGCTGCGCTTCGTTCAGCGCCGGGATGTGCGAGAGCTCGAGCGTGGCCGACCAGAGCGACTCGTCAGGCAGCAGGCCGGCCGGCGAGAAGGCCAGCGCGGCCGCGTAGAACGCCAGCAGCCGGCCTTCCGGTTCGGCGAAGCGGTGCCGCTGGGTCTCCCTCGCCTGGGCCGCGGCGTGAGACCATGCCACCCACGGCGCCGCCATCGCCATGAGGATGTACCGCCACCGATACGTGTACAGCCCTTCCCCCACACTCGGCAACGGTACACCCCCGAAGGCGACGGTCTACCGCACCAGCACCTGGCCGGTCATCCCGGCGTGGATGGTGCAGACATAGTTGAAGTTGCCGGCCGTGTTGAACGTGCGGCTGATCGTCGTCGAGACGCCGCCGGTGGTGATGCTGGCCGGCGCCCCCGCGGCGCCCCCGAACGACACTGTGTGCTCCAGCGACCCGAACGTCCAGGCCACGGACCCGCCACGCGCGATCGCGACCAGCGCCGGCGCAAAGACCAGGTCGCCGCCGGCGGTCACCGCGGCCGACGTCGGCAGTGTGCCGGCCACTGTCACGGCGACCGAGGTGGTCTTCGTGACGCCGGCGCGCGTCAGCGAAATGTTGATCTGCGTCGTGCCCGCGCTGATGCCGAGCACCGAGCCGGTGCCGCTCACTTCGGCGATCGCCGCATTGGCCGACGAGAACGTGGGCGAGCCGGGGTTGGTGATGACCTGGTTCTCCGTGTCGAGGGCCACGACAGCGATCGAACCGGAGGAGCCGGCGGCGAGGTTCAGCGTCGCCGGCGTTGCCGTGATCGAGCCGAGCGTCTGGTTCCCGTTCGGGGGATCGGTGGGGCCGTCGTCCCCGCCACCACAGCCGACCGCCACCAGCGCGAGCATCGACCAGCACAGACGTGCGAAGCGCATCAGCCGAATCCTCCGAAATGGTTCGGGCGGTGCGGCCGCGGACCACCCCGCGTGCCGCGCGCCCAACAGCGGATGGTACGCTGGCCGGAGTGTCGGCGATACCGTTCCCCGGCGAGGGGTGGATTCCGCGCGGTGAAGGTCGTCCCGCTGGCGGCGAAGAGCCTAGCGATCGATCAGCGCCCGGATGCGCCGGCGGTAGCTCTTCCCGGATTGAAGACGGGTGCCGTCGGCCAGTACCAGAATCCAGTCGCCCTGAAACCACGGCTGGAACTCGCGAATCCGGTCCACGTTGACGATGGTGCTGCGATGGATCCGGAGGAACCTGGGAGCCGGCAGCCGTTTCTCGATCTGCGCCATGGTGGCGCGGTGGTCGTGGACCGCCTTGCCGACGTGCAGGCGAACGAGATCGTCCGCGGCTTCTATCCAGTCGATGTCGCCCACCCGGAGGTAGAGCACCCGGTCGCCGGAACGGATGGCGATGCGGTCGGTGGCGACGGAGCCGACGCGTTCCAGCGCGTCCGCCAGAGGACGGCCGCGCCGGCCGGCCGCCCCTGACCTGATCAGCTCGATGGCCCGGTCGATCGCGCCGTTGAAGCGCGAGCGATGCACCGGCTTGAGAACGTAGTCGAGCGCATGGACTTCGAAGGCCTCGACGGCGTGCTGGTCGTGCGCCGTCACGAACACCACCGCCGGCATGCGGTCGGGTCCGATCGCCCGCACCACGCCGAAGCCGTCGAGTTCCGGCATCTGGACGTCGAGAAGGACCAGGTCCGGACTCAGCGCCCGGATGCGATCGATCGCGGTCCGGCCGTCCCCGCACTCGCCGACGACCGCAATGTCACCGCGATCCTCGAGCAGGGCGCGCAGGTGAGCCCGTGCGACGGGCTCGTCGTCCACCACCAGCGTCCGGACTCGTCCGCCGGTCATGACGCGCTCCGCGAGGCCGGTCGCCGCGGCTCGACACGGAACGGAATCTCGACCGACACGCGGAATCCGCCCTCGTCGCGCGGTCCGGCCTCGAAGCGATGGCCGGCGCCGTACAGGGACGCGAGTCGCGCCCGCGCATTCCCGAGGCCAACGCCCTCCGTCAGGGGCTCGCCCGGCGCGACCCCCACGCCGTCGTCGCTCACTTCGAGCACGAGGGTCCCGTCGCGCCGCCAGGCGCCGATGGACAGGTGGCCCGCGGCCGCTCGTGGCGTGATCCCATGCTTGATGGCGTTCTCCGCGAGCGGCTGGAGCAGCAGGCTCGGCACCAGCGCCTCGTTCGCCGCCGGGTCGATCTCGAAGCGCACCGAGAGGCGATCGGGGAACCGGACGAGCTGAATGTCGAGGTAGTGCCGGAGGATCTCCAGTTCGCGGTCGAGGCGCACCTCCTGCTCACCCGCCGTACCTAACGATGCACGGAGGAGTTCGCTCAGCCCGGTCACCATGCGTTCGGCGCCGGGGGGATCGCGGTGGACCAGCGCGGTAATGGTATTGAGCGTATTGAACAGGAAATGCGGCTGGAGCTGCAGCCGCAGCGCCTGCAGCCGGGCCTGGTCGAGCCGCGCCTGCAGCTGCTCGGACTCGCGCGCCGCGTCGGCGAAGCGCCGGGACAGCCGCTCCT
>JABWBJ010000289.1 GCA_013360595.1 Gemmatimonadaceae bacterium
ATCTGCTCCGCTGTGAATCGTGACTGCCTCATGAGTCCTCCCCGCCGTCCGGCGGATCAGGACTCCCAACCTATCCCGTGACTCCGCCTACGGGGAGAACACCACTGGAGCGGCTCATCGCGCTGGGGGCGGACCTCGAGGCGACGGACGCCCAGGGGCGCACGCCACTCGCGATCGCGATGCTCAAGGGAGATCGCGAAGCGATGCGGATCCTGCGTACGGCTGGCGCGCGCCTGCCCGAGCCGCCGGCCACGGCGCCGGCCGATGTCGCGTCGCTGGCCCGAACGGTGCAAAGTGTCCGGCCGATGCTCGCGGTGCCCGACGTAAACGCCACGGTGGCCTGGTACCAGGCCGTGGGTTTCACACTGGCCGGGAGCCACGGCGAGGGTGGGCGGCTCGACTGGGCCTCGGTGACGTTGGGCGGCGCCGAGGTGATGTTCGTGCCGGCGGCGTCCGGGCTCCCGGGATGGCGGGGACTCAGCCTCTGGTTCGATACGGACCGGATCGACGACCTGTACAGCGAGCTCAAGCGCCGCCAGCTGCTGCGCTCGCGCCGGCTGCTCGAGGGAGAACCCGACGAGTCGCCGGAGATCAGCTTCACGTCCGACCTGTACACGGCCTTTTACGGCCAGCGGGAGTTCGGCATCCGGGATCCGAACGGCGTGGAGCTGATGTTCGCGCAGGCGACGAATGAGGTCAGATAGCCGAGGGCGGATAGCAGAACGCGATGGCGGACGGCAGATTTGCTGGCACCCGAAGCTCATCCGAGGCTACCCGAAGCGGGGAGGTGTGTATGAGGCAGGGGTTGACGATGACGATGGCCGCGCTGGCGATGGTCGCCTGTGGTGGCGACGATGGCGACGGCGGTCCAACCGACCCGAACGCCACCGATGGAACGATGACCGCGTCGGTGTCCGGCGCCGCGGCGTTCGCGGCGGACGTGGTGATCGGCTCCTACACGAACAACGTTCTGGTGATCAGCGCCGTGCAGGGGCCCACCGGCAACTCGCGGTCGATCGTGCTCACCGTCAACAACGTGACGGGCACCGGCCAGTTCAACTTCACTCTCCCGGGGAACGGCGCCCAGTACATCGAGACGACCGGGATCAGCTCCGCTTCGTGGCTGACCGCCATCACGCAGGGCAGCGGCTCGGTGACGTTGACCACAGCCACGCCGACGCGCGTCGTGGGCAGCTTCAGCTTCACGGCGCCGGCTCTCTCCGGTGGGGCAACGGGCACGAAGACGGTCAGCGGCCAGTTCGACATCGTGCCGTCGAACCCGAACTAGGTCTCTCCCGGGTGCCTGCTCAGGCCGGGAGCTTCAGCACGCGGACCCAGGCCGAGTAGGCGCCGGGGAGGATCACCGACGTGGAGCGGGGCTCCGGGAGCACGCGCAGCAGGATCACGCGGTAGCCCATGGCCTCGCCGCTCTTCGGCTCGAGCGTGGTGTGGAGGCTGAGCAGGTACTCCGGCGCGCGGCAGGCGTCGCAGTTCACGCCCACGGTAAACCGCGCTTCGGCATCGCCGGCCCAGACGCAGACCACGTCCGACGGACACCGGCTGTCGTTGGCCACTTCGTTGAACCGGATCTTCACGCCGTCGACCACGATCGAGTGCCCGACGCGGATCCGCACCGAGTCCGCCGCTTCGAGCTGCGTGTAGACCTGGGGGTCGGTGATCGAACTGGAGGAGGCGCAGGCAGCGCCAAGCAGGACGAGCGCGGGGAGGAACCTGGAGCGTTTCATGGATAGGGGACGGCTTGCGTGCTGTGTGCTGCCTCTGGTGCGCACCCGGTCAGTTCTCTGACACGTGAGGCGCGGTAACCCCCGTACTCACGGGGACCGGCCGGGAGGCATCAAGGCGCTTCATCCCTTTCGCGCGTCCAGCGGCCCGCGAGAACGGGCGGGACGTGTCACCGGTCGGAGACCCGGATGACCAGCTTCAGTCCCGACCAGACCTCACTCACCGCGCACACCTTGACGTCCACGAAGCCCAACGGGAGGGCGACCTCGCGGATCGTGTCCTCGGTGACGTCGGTCGCGACGCGCGCGCTCTTTTTCGGCCAGGAGACCCAGACGTAGCCATCCGGTGCGAGGGACCTCCGCAACCGCGGCAGCTGCCGCACGAGGTCGGCTCGCTGCGTGACGAACACGTGAACCGCCGCGTGAGGCGGTTTGCCGCGCGGCGAAAGCCGGACGCCGGCGGGAAGCGGCGCGACCCAGTCCGCATACTCCTTCGGCACGTCGCCCATGACCAGCACCTTCGCGCCCGGCGTGAAGCCGAGCTTCCTGGCGAGCGGCGTGCCTGAGTACCCGGGCATGGGAAACCGCAGGGAATGGGGAACGGGCGAAGGGTGGGAAGCTCCGGTGCTGCTGGTCACTGCAAACGATCTGCATCGAGGTTCAGCACCCCACTCCCCACGTCCCCACGCCCGCTCCCCTACTTCCTGTAGTCCAGCGCCGGCTTCCGGTCGCCGAGCCGCGTGCGGTACACGAAATCCTTCCCGCGGCGCTGCTCCATCTCCGCCCTGGCCGCGGCCAGCGTCGCCGGGCTGCCGAACAGGTCGGCGGCGGTCAGCGCCATCGTCTTCGCGGCCACCATCATGCCCTTGGCGCCGATGCTCATGCCGGACGCGGCCACCGCCTGCCACGAGTGCGCGGCGGTCCCCGGCACCCAGGTCGCGGCGCCGATCTGCACCGTCGGCACGTTCCAGCTCACGTCGGCAACGTCGGTGGACCCGCCACTGTTGGCGCCGAACTCCCAGGGAGCGATCGCCCAGGCCGTCTCGAGCGCCCGCGCCTGCGAACCCAGGGACTGCTGGAGCGTCTTCGCCCAGGCCTCTTCCTCGGCCGAGTACTTCACGCCGCCGACGCGCTGCAGCTTCTCGTACATGACTTTGGCCAGCGTTTCATTGAGCAGGGTGGGGTACACCGACCCGGTGATCTCGAAGTCCACGGTGGTCCCGGTGCCCAGCGCCGCCCCCTGCGCCGCCTTCATCACCCGCTCCCACACATCATCCAGCACCTTCATGTCGTGCTGCCGGACATAGTAGTACACCTCGGCGAAATCGGGGACGACGTTCGGCGCGCGGCCGCCGCTGGTAATCACATAGTGGATGCGCGTCTCCTGCGGCACGTGCTCGCGCATCATGTTCACCATCGCGTTCATCGCCTCCACGCCGTCCAGCGCCGAGCGGCCGCGTTCGGGCGACGCGGCGGCGTGCGCGCTCACGCCGCGGAACCGGAACTTGCCGGTCACGTTCGCCTGCGACACGGTGCCGCTGATGTCGTTCACGTCCCCGGGGTGCCAGGCGATTACCGCGTCCACGTCACGGAAGAGGCCGTCGCGCACCATGTACACCTTCCCCGAGCCGCCTTCTTCGGCCGGCGTGCCGTAGAAGCGCAGCGTGCCGGCGATCCGGTTGGCCGTCATCCAGTCCTTGACCGCGATCGCCGCCGCCGCCGATCCGACGCCAAAGAGGTTGTGCCCGCAGCCGTGCCCGGCGGCGCCCGCCGCGATCGCCTTCTGAAGCGGCGTCGCGTCCTGCGACAGTCCCGGGAGCGCATCGAACTCGCCCAGGATGCCGATCACCGGCCGGCCGCTCCCGAACTCGGCGACGAATGCGGTCGGGATCTCGGCCACGCCGCGGGTCACCTTGAAGCCCGCGGCCTCGAGCTCGCTCGCGAGCAGAGCGCTGCTCTTCACCTCCTGGTAGCCGACTTCGGCGAAGGACCAGATCTGGCGCGCGAGGTCGGCGTAGCGGGCCGACCTGCCATCGATCGCGGCGATGAGCGACGCATCGGTCGCGGTGGCGCGCTGGGCAGGAAGCGGGGCCGCGAACGGCAGCGCGGCGAGCAGCAGGGCAGGGCGCAGGGTCATGACGGTGCTCCGTGCGAAGGCGTCA
>JABWBJ010000290.1 GCA_013360595.1 Gemmatimonadaceae bacterium
CCTCGGCCGCGGAGGCGCGGACGGGTTTCCGGGTGACCGTGGCGCCGAGCGGCGCCCCGCGGCACGTGCACACCGGCTGCTTCGGCGGGCAGACGCACGCAGCGCTCCAGTCGGCGAACGCATGCTTCACCAGGCGGTCTTCGCCGGAATGATAGGCGATGACGGCCATGACGCCCCCGGGGGTGAGACGGTCTCTCAGCGCCGGCAGCGAACGCTGCAGGATGCCGATCTCGTCGTTCACGGCGATGCGCACGGCCTGGAAGATCGGGGCAAACTGCGCCGGTCCGCTGCGAGGGCCGAGGACGGCCCGGATGGCGCCGACGAGATCGTCGCTCACGCGGAACGGGCGCGTCGCTCGCCGCCTGACGATTTCCCGCGCCAGGCGGCCGGACCGGGGTTCATCGGCGTGCTCGCGGAAGATCCGGATCAGCTCGTGCTCGCTGCTCTCGTTGAGGAGGCGGGCGGCGTCGAGGGGCGCGTCGGGGCGCATGCGCATGTCGAGCGGAGCGCCGGCGCGGAAGGTGAACCCGCGCGCCTCTTCGTCGAGCTGGTGCGAGGAGACGCCGAGGTCGAGGAGGATGCCGTCCCACGCGGCGTCCGCGAGCCCGGGTCGTTGGTCGACATCGGCAAAATTGGCCTGGACGGCGGTGAACGCGCCGCGGTCCACCCAGTGGGCGAGCTGCGACACGGCGGCTCGGATGGCGGCGGGGTCCTGATCGAGGCCAGTGACACGGGCGCCCTGAGCGAGGAGGGCTCTGGCGTGGCCCCCTCCGCCGAGGGTGCAGTCGAGAACGTGCCGAGCGTTGCCGAGCAGCTGGGCGACCTCGCGAACGAGAACCGGCTCGTGGAAGGCTGGTGGAGCGGCAGGACTGGTCACCGAACGGCGTGATAGTAGTGCCGGAGTTGCCCGCGCGTCAAGTGTTTGGCGGAGTGTGAGTTGTGCGGCTCGCTTAAAGCGATGTGGAAAGTGCCTGCGTGTCGCACAATTGCGAGCCGGAAACAGAAACCGCCGCCCCGGAGAGGAGCGGCGGTTTCCGGATGCGGAAACGGGTTATTGTGGCCGCGGCGGCGTCCCCGGCCGGCACACGGCGCGCATCACCTGCTCGCCGTACGGGAGCAACTGCATGACGCCATTCATGGCCTGCGCCGTCTGATCCGGGAACTGGCGTCCGGCGCGCGGGAGTATTTCCTGCGACCTCGCGACGTAATCGCGTCCCCGGGTCGCCTGTTCGCAGTTCCTTGCCTGCGCTCCCTGCGTCAGGAAGGTCTGGCCGAGCTGCAACTGGAGGAGGCCACTGAAGAGCGCCGCGGCAGGCGTGGCATTCAGGCTGTCGGAGTACGCGACGAGATGGAGGATCTTCTCGCCTTCATCTATGGTCTTGGCGGTGTCGCGCGACCACCGCTGGAACCACGGGTTCACCATGTTGAGGATCATGCCGGCGGCGATGTCCTTCGGAGCGCCGACCTCGACCGCGGCGCGGAGCGCGCTGGTCATGTTGTCGACCTGGTCCATCTCGGAGTAGATCTGGGCCCTCTGCAGCGCGGCCGTCGGGTTCTTCGGATTGATCGCCAGGAGCCGGTCGACCGCTTCGAGCGCCTGCGGCAGCTGGCCATTGCGACGCGCCAGCTGGATCACCGAGAGCAGCAGCGTTTCGTTGGTGCCGTGCTTCGCCGCGCCGCGCGCGGCCGCTTCCTGCGCCTTCTGCGGCTGGCTGTCGGACAGGTACGCCGCCACCAGCTGCTGGAAGAACAGCGTGTCGCCGGCCGCGGTATCGTGGCGGACCATCTCCTCGCCGACCCGGATCGCTCCTTTCCAGTCACTCACGGCGCGATAGACGTTCCACTGGAGCTTCACCAGCTCCGGGTCGCCCGGGCTCTGCTTCACGGCCTCATCGATGATCGGCCTGGCCATGTCGAACTTCCCCGCCCGCGCCAGCGCATTCACGATCTGGCCCTGGAGCGACGTGTTCGTCGGGTCGGCGGTGAGGAGTTTCTGCAGCGCCGCGATGTACTTCTCCTCGTACGCCTTGTCGGTCGCCGCCTTGGCCGCGTACTGGTCCACGACGATCTTGAGCGCGCGGTCGTTCTCCGCATGAATCGCGAGCACTTCCTCCGCGATCCGGATCAGCGTGTCGGCCGGGGCGCGCTGCACGAGCGCCATCTCCAGCAGACACATCCGCGGGAAGACGCCCTTCTCGTACTCGCGCAGGCCGCGGGCCGCGTGCTGCCGGGCCTCGTCGTACTGCCGCTGGCGGCTCGCCTGCGCGCAGTCGTTGGCGCCCTTGATCTGCTTGCGCGCCTTCTCGATCTCGTCGGAAATCCGCGCCGCCACGTCGCCCGGACGCGGCGCCGTGATGGCCGGCAGCGGCTGCTCCAGCCCCTCGGCGCGCGGAAGGTTCAGCGTCGCCACCAGGGTGATCGTGCCGTCCGCATTCCGCGTGACGACCCCGTCGATGTATTCCTCGGCCCGCACGAACGTCGCGAGCTGCCGCAGGTCGTTCGTCGACAGGGCGTCCGTCCCCGAGTACCCCGATTGCTCGAGGTTCGCGATGAGGTCCTTCTTGGGGATGACCCACATGGACGTCATGAGGTTGTCGCTCATGAGCCGGTCCCGGACGACGTCCGCCACCTGCAGTCCCAGCTGGCGATCCTGAGAACGGAACACGGGCACCATGAAGTTCGGGCCCTTGATCTGCCCCGGCCGCAGTGGACGCTGCGTGTTGGTATTGCTCTGGGCGCCCGCTGCGACGGCGGCCAGCACCAGCATCGCCCCCGTCATGCGCGTCGCAACTTGCCGTGCCTTCACTGTCCTCTCCTCCGCGGCAGTTGAACCATCGATACCCTGCCAGGATCGGCCGGGTCCGTTCGTCACCCCCTCGCGAGTCCACCTCCACCACCCACGTGGGCGAAGAGGGACTCGAACCCCCGACTTCCTGCGTGTAAGGCAGGCGCTCTGACCAACTGAGCTATTCGCCCGGACTCCGTGCACCCTCACACCTGCCGCGCGACCAGCCCTGCCGGGATGCCCCGGACTACTTCAGAATCGCGATCGGTACCAGGACGCAGTAGCCGAGCACGAGCAAGATCGGACCGACCGTGATGCCGCCACGCGCCAGGTCCGCGAAGCCTCCCAGAATCGACAGCAACGCCAGCCCCCAAAACAAAAGAGGCCGCACTCGCTGGGACATGCGGTCGGTTGCCATGCGCTAAGATAATGCCCCCCACGGAAAAACGTGTCAAGTCAACGCCACACTTCACGTTACGATTCCGTTAAACCTCAGGGCGGGCTCCGTGGGTCCTCCGACGGACCCACACTCCGCAGGAGCGCCTCCAGCGCACTGGCCCGTTCGCGGGCTTCAGCCGCCCGCTCCGCTTCCGCCATCCGGGCCAGGCGCTCGCGGTTCCGGCGCTGCCGCACCAGGTAGAACGGCACCATGACCACCACGAGGACCACGGCGCCGATCGTGAGATCCGCAAAGAGCGAAATCGCCCCGTACCGGCGGCGCGTCCGCTGCTTCCAGCGCTCCTCGAAGTCGCCCTGCGTGAGGCCAAACGCGCTGCGCACGGCGGCATCGAAATCCCCGTCTGTCCGCCGCCAGTACTCGAAGAACAGCGTGAGCCCGCGCCCGGGATCGAGCGCCGCGAGCTCGGCGACGGCCCGGTGCGCGAGGGCGTAGGCGCCCGACGCCTGACCGGCGCCGCCCTGGAACGATGCCTCCAGGGCCTCAAGGGACGGCACGCCGCGCCAGGCCAAGGCCAGGTTGGTCGCAATGACCTCCTCTCGCCCCCACTCGCCGGCGCTCACCGAAGCGTAGCCTTCGTCGAACCAGCGGGGCGGGAGGTCGCCCAGCGCCTCGTGCAGCGCCAGGTGCGCGAGCTCGTGGCGCAGCACCTGGCGCGGGT
>JABWBJ010000291.1 GCA_013360595.1 Gemmatimonadaceae bacterium
CGGCGGCGGCGCCTCGGGAAGCGCCGGGACGTTCCCTGTCTCGAGCGCGGCGGCGAGCGCGGCCGCGCTCGGGAACCGGAGGTCCGGATCCTTCTCCAGCAGCAGCATGACGGCGCGCTCGAGATCCTCCGGCACCCCGCGCCGGCGGGCCATGATCGGATCCGGCCGCTCCGAGAGGTGCTTCACGAGCAGGGCCGGCGTGCTCGGCGCCTCGAAGGGCGGGTCCCCGGTCAGCATCTGGTACCCGACGACGCCTAACGAATAGAGATCGCTGCGGCCGTCGATCTGCCGGTCGCCGGTGGACTGCTCGGGGGACATGTAGGCCGGCGTGCCGATCGCCATGCCGGTCGCCGTGAGCCGGGCGTCGGCGCCCTCGCTCACCGCACGCGCGATCCCGAAGTCCGTGACCATGACGCGGCCGTCGGCCGATTGCAGCAGGATGTTGTCCGGCTTGATGTCGCGGTGGACCACGCCTCGCTCGTGCGCGTACGCCAGCGCGCGCGCGACCTCGAGCATGATCCGCCGCGCTTCCGCCGGGTCGAGGGCGCCGTGCTCGTGCAGGCGGGCCGCCAGGTTCTCCCCTTCGACCAGCGCCATCACGAAGTACACGATCCCGTCCCGCTCATCGACGCTGTAGATGGGAACGATGTTCGGATGGCTCAGCTGGGCCGCCGTCTCCGCTTCCCGCAGGAATCGGGTCCGGATTTCGGCGCGGAAGGCCAGCTCCGGCGGCAGCACCTTGATCGCGACCGTCCGCTTGAGCCGGCGATCCCTGGCCCGGTACACGATGCCCATGCCGCCGCGACCGATCTCCCGGTCGAGTTCGTAGGTCGACGAAAGCGCCCGCTCGATATGCGCGCGAAGATCAGGGTCGGTCGAAGGACCGTCGGGCTCGGGCACGCGGTGGGCCTGGCAGGGTACGACGACTGGGCAATCGATTAGTGTAGCACTCATGTGCGGCAGCGTAAAGCGAAACCTGCCGGGCGTTTACGCCCCAGTCGACGACTGGCCGATCGACGCACGGCGCACCGGCGGCGGCGCCCGGTCCCGACGGCCGCCGTCGTCGCCACCGTGCCCCTGACGGACCACGGCCCCGGACGCCTGACACATCGACCTGTCCACTACGTCACATTGGCCCGGAAAAGTTGCATTCACCGCCACGGTGGCGTATCTCAGCAGCCCAGGGTGTGCTGAGAGAGGGAACGTGACCCGTGACCTGAACCTGCCGGCCTGACGGGGCCGACACCCGAGGACGGAACTCGATGGCAACGCGACAGACGCTTCCGGTGCTCCCGCTGCGGGGCACCGTCATATTCCCCGGCCTCACGGCCCCCATCGCGGCGGGCCGCCCGGGAACCCTGCGCGCCATCGAATCAGCGCTGAAGGGCGACCGGCTGGTCTTCGCGGTCGCTCAGCGCGACAACACCGACGAACCGGCCCCCGAGATCCTCTACTCGATGGGCGTGATCGCCCGCATCGGGCAGATCCAGCGCGGCCTCGGCGGCGTCCAGCTCCTGCTCCAGGGCGAACAGCGGGCGACTTCGCTCCAGTACACGACCGGCGACGGCTTCCTGAGCGCGGTGGTCATGCCGACCGAGGAGATGGCGCCGCTCGCCGAGAACGACGCCGCCTTCGAGGCCCTCCACAAGGAGTGCCGCGAGCGCGCCGCGGAGCTGGGCGAGAAGCGGGGGCTCCCCGAAGAGGTCGTTCACCAGGTGCTCGATTCGGTCGAGGAGCCGGGACGGTTTGCCGACCTGGTCGCCGGCTACATCGAGCTGACGGTCCCCGAAAAGCAGAGTCTCCTCGAAACGCTGAGCGTCGAGGAGCGGCTGCGCCGCGTCCTGGTGCACGTCCAGCGCCAGATCGGCATGCTCGAAGCCCAGGAGGAAATCAAGTCGCAGGTGCAGGAGGAACTGGGCGAGCGGCAGCGCGAGATGTTCCTGCGCGAACAGATGAAGGCGATCCAGAAGGAGCTGGGCGACGACGACCAGTCCCGCGAAGTGGACGAGCTCCGCGAGAAGCTCAGCAAGCTCGAACTGCCCAAGGAAGCGCGGGTGGAAGTCGAACGCGAGCTGGGCCGCCTCGAGCGTACCAGCCGCGAGTCGATGGAAGCACAGGTCATCCGGACGTATCTCGAATGGATCGCCGAGTTGCCGTGGAACAACCGCTCCGACGACCAGCTGGACCTGAACCGCGCCGCGGAGGTCCTCGACGAGGACCACTACGGCCTCCAGGACGTGAAGGACCGCGTGCTGGAGTACCTCGCCGTCCGGCAATTGCGCGCGAGGCAGCTGGCCGAAGAGGTGACGAAGACCGGGGAGTTCCCGGCGTTCAAGGTGAAACCGCCCAAGGAGGACGCGACCCCGTCGCTCGCTGGAGACGACGACCGGCCGATCACCGACGCCAGGGAAGCCAAGGCGCGCGCCATGGCGAAGGGCCCGATCCTGCTGTTCGTCGGCCCGCCGGGCGTCGGCAAGACGTCGATCGCCAAGTCGATCGCCCGTTCCCTCGGGCGTGAATACGTGCGCGTGTCCCTGGGCGGCGCGCGCGACGAGGCCGACATCCGCGGGCATCGGCGCACCTACGTGGGCGCGATGCCGGGCCGGGTGATCCAGGGCATGAAGCAGGCCGGCACGAAGAACCCGGTCTTCCTCCTCGACGAGGTGGACAAGCTCGGCGTGTCGTTCCAGGGCGATCCGTCGGCGGCGCTGCTCGAGGTGCTCGACCCGGCGCAGAACGATTCCTTCACCGACCACTATCTCGGCGTGCCGTTCGACCTGAGCGAGGTGCTGTTCATCGCCACCGCGAACTTCATGCAGAACATCCCGGGCCCGCTGCTCGACCGCATGGAGATGGTGGAGTTCTCCGGATACACCGAACGGGAGAAGGCGGAGATCGCGAAGAAGTACCTGATTCCCCGGCAGCTGGAGGAGAACGGCCTGGGCGACAAGGGCGTCACGTTCACCGACGAGGCCGTGGCCAGCGTGGTCGCCAACTACACGCGCGAGAGCGGCGTCCGCCAGCTCGAACGGCAGGTGGGGGCGGTCTGCCGCAAGGTGGCCCGCCGGGTGGCGTCGGGTGAGGACGGGATTCTCTCGGATCTCAAGATCGACGCCGCGGAGGTGCGGGAGCTCCTGGGCCGGCCCAAGGTGCATCCGGAGCGGGCCGCCGAGCAGAACGAGGTCGGCATCGCGACGGGCATGTACTACACGCCGGTCGGCGGCGACATCATGTTCGTCGAGGCGTCGATCCGCCGCCGCGAGGCGCCGCTCTCGACGGAGGACGGCGAGACGCCCTCCCGGCAGCAGGCCGGACCCATGTCGCTGATCCTCACCGGACAGCTCGGCGACGTGATGAAGGAGAGCGCGCGGGCCGCCCTGACGTATGCCACGAACAACGCGGGCCGACTCGGCATTCCGGCGCACCGGCTGGAGGGCGCGATGGAGGCGCACATCCACGTGCCCGCGGGCGCGATCCCCAAGGACGGCCCCTCGGCCGGGATCGCGATCGCCACCGCGCTGGTGTCCGAGATGTCCGGGCGCCCCGTGCGGCGGGACGTCGCGATGACGGGCGAAATCACCCTGCGCGGGCGGGTGCTTCCCATCGGCGGGCTCAAGGAGAAGGTGCTGGGCGCGCACCGCGCCGGCATCCGGCACATCGTGCTCCCCCTGGAGAACGAGGCTGACATCGAGGACGTGCCGGAGGAGGTGCGGAAGCAGCTGCGCTTCCATCCGGTGTCGATGCTGTCGGACGTGCTGGCGATTGCGCTGGCGGACGGCTCGGAGGCGGAGGACGGCGTCGAGGAGGAGGTGCCGGCGATCGCCGGCTAGCGTCGACGGCAGGAGGGGCGGCGCCGGCTGGCGTCGAAGAGACGAGGGGCGGCGCCGCGGGGGGCGCC
>JABWBJ010000292.1 GCA_013360595.1 Gemmatimonadaceae bacterium
CCCGCGCCGAATCGGCGGCGGCGCGCGTCCGCTGCGCCAGTTCAAGCGCGCGCTGCAGCCCGGCGGGCTTGATCGAGTAGTCGTACTTCTCCCGCAGCGCCTCGGCGAGCGGGGGCGGCACCTCGACGTACCCTTCCTGCTGCGTCAGCAGCCGGGTCAGGTACGCGTCCACCCGGGCCGCCGCCACGCGGATCCGCTCGGCTTCGGTCTTCGCGCTGTCGGCGAGGAGCTCCGGCGCCACGCGCAGCCCCGCCCAGGTATTCCGCACCAGTCCCTTGAAGGCCTGCCGCACCGACGACACCTCGGCCGTGTCGAGCTCGATGCCGGCGCTGTCCGCCTGCTTCAGGAGCAGTTCGTTCACGATCAGGCGTTTGACGAAATCGGGCATCAGCGAGTCCGGGGCCTGCTGCAGTTCGCCGCGCAGCTGATCGCGCTGCGACCAGCCGTTGATCCACCGCGCCACGTCGCCCGCGGTGAAGTTCCCCAGCGTTGACGACGCGACCGACGTCCGGTCGCGCCTGTGGCCGTCGAGGTCGGCGGCGACTTCCTTCACCACCTTGGGCGCGTTCGGCTTCACGGCCACGTTCCCGGCCTTCTCCACGTTGGCGAAGAACGTGCTCTGCGCCGTCTGCCGCTGCAGATTCGCGTACTGCGTCTGGAACTGCTCGCGCGCCTCGGCGAAGGTGTTGCGCTTGATGATGTGGTAGCCGAACTGCGTGCGCAGCAGCGGGCCGACCTCGCCCGGCTGCAGCGCGGCCACGGCCCGCGAGAACTCCGCCACCATCATCTGCGGCGGGAAGACGCCGAGGTCGCCGCCGGCGTCCTTGGTCGCGTCGGACCCGTAGCGGCGCGCCATGTCGGCGAAGTTCTGCGGCGTCACCTGGCGGCGGACCGCCTCCGCGCGCCGCATGATCGAGTCGCTCCCCGTCGCCGCCTGCTCCTGCGGCACCGAGAACAGGATGTGGCGCGCCGACAGCAGCCGTCCGCTGTTGTACGCGGCCTCGGCATCGGACGTGTCGATGGTGAACCCCTGCGAGACCTGCTCCAGCCATTTCCGCGTCCTGCTCTGGGCGTACACCGGCCACATGACCTGGTCGATGAGCTTGTCATCCGCGAGCGAGTCGCCCTCGGCGGCGGCCCGCGCGAGCAGCTGGTAGTTGACCCAGACGTGGGCGATCTGTTCGGCGACCGGCTTCGAGAGGGGCACCTGCGACTTGCCCATCAGGTCGGCCAGGCGCTCCACGGAGAGATCCTGTGATTCGGCGCTGGCCACGACGTCCACGTGCGCCGTCATCGCCTCCTTGAGGCCGTCGCAGCCGGTGACTCCAACCAGGGCGGCGATCGCCGCGACACGCACGTAGGACATGGGAACCGTGAACGAGTGAGTTGTGGAAGGGAAACGCGATGGAAACACGTCACGCGACCGGACGGTCGGGCCCCGCCAACAGCGACTGGAGTGCCCTCACGAGCCCCTCCAGAATCCCCGACCCGCCGAGTCGCGTGAGCTTCAACGAGAGCGGTTGCGTGCGACGGATGTCGGCCCGGAACTGCACCTCGTGAAACGCCGCCTGGAGCCCCTTGAGCCGGGGCATCGCGGCCTCGCGAAAGGTAACACGGGCCTCGTCCCCGTGCACGAGAATCCCCTCGATCCCCAGCCGGCCGCCCAGCGCGCGTAACTGCGCCACGGCAAGGAGGTTTCGTGCCGGTTCGGGGAGCGGACCGAACCGGTCGCGCAGCTCCTGCCGGAGCGCCTCGAGGGCCGTGACGTCCGGTGCCGCCGTGAGCCGGCGGTACACGTCGAGCTTGGCATCCTGTGACGAGACGAACTCGTCAGGGAGGTACGACGGCAGGTCCAGCGAGACGTCGGCCGGGATGTCCCGCGGCGCCTGATCACCCGCCTGGACCCGGCGCACCGTGTCCTCGAGGAGTCGCAGATACAGGTCGAAGCCGACCGCCTGGACGAACCCCGACTGCTCGGGCCCCAGCAGATTCCCCGCCCCGCGCAGCTCGAGGTCCTTCAGCGCCACCCGGTATCCCGAGCCGAGCTCGGTGTGGTGCTCCAGCACCTGCAGCCGCCGGTCGCTTTCTTCGTCGATGGCGTCGGGCACCATCAGATAGCAGTAGGCCCGGCGATGCGACCGGCCCACCCGCCCGCGCAACTGGTAGAGCTGCGCCAGCCCGAAGTGGTCGGCGCGGTTCACGAACATTGTGTTGGCGTTCGGCACGTCGAGCCCCGACTCGACGATCATCGTCGAGACCAGGACGTCCACCTCGCCGGCCACGAACCGGCGCATCACGCTTTCCAGCTCGCGCTCGGGCATCTGGCCGTGACCCACGGCCACGCGGGCCCGCGGGGCCAGCCGCGACACGTGGTCGGCTACCGCGGTGATGGTCTCGACGCGGTTGTGCACGAAGAACACCTGGCCGCCGCGGTCGAGCTCGCGGGCGATCCCCTCGACGATCAGCGCGTCGTCCCACGGCTCGACGAACGTGAGCACCGGCGACCGGTCGCGGGGCGGCGTCTGCATCAGCGTCAGGTCGCGCAACCCCGCCAGCGCCAGGTGGAGCGTGCGCGGGATGGGCGTCGCCGTCAGGGTGAGCACGTCCGTCTCCAGCCGCAGCTCCTTCAACCGCTCCTTGTGCTTCACCCCGAACCGGTGCTCCTCGTCCACCACGATCAGGCCGAGGGCCTTGAACGCCACGTCGCGGCTCAGGAGCCGGTGGGTTCCGATCACGACGTCGATCTCGCCACGGGTGACGGCGGCGATCACCCGGGCCTGTTCGGCGGCGGAGAGAAAGCGGCTCAGGGTGGCGACGCGGACCGGGAAGTCCGCGAGGCGGTCACCGAAGGTCCGCGCGTGCTGCTCGGCGAGGATCGTCGTCGGGACCAGGACGGCCACCTGACGGCCGGACTGCACCGCCTTGAAAGCGGCGCGGATCGCGACCTCGGTCTTGCCGTACCCCACGTCGCCGACGAGAAGCCGGTCCATGGGTTGCGGCCGTTCCATGTCCGACTTCACGTCGGTGGTCGCCTTGCGCTGGTCGGGCGTGTCCTCGAACAGGAAGGACGACTCGAGCTGCCGCTGCCACGGCGTGTCGGGGACGTGCGGCGGACGCGAGGCCAGGCTTCGCCGCGCATACAGCTGCAGCAGCTCCTCCGTCATCTCGCGGATCGCCGACTGCGTGCGGTCGCGCTGCTGCTTCCACCGCCGGCCGCCGAGCTTGTGGAGCCGGGGTGGCGGCGCGTCGTCGCCGGTGTCGCCCGCGGCGCGGTACCGCTCGACCTGGTCGAGCCGGTAGAGGGGCACGTGAAGGCGGTCGCCGCCCTCGTATTCGATGACCGCGACCTCCACCACGCTCTCGCGCACGAAGATCTTCTCGATCCCCCGGTAGATGCCGACGCCGTGCTCGAGGTGCACGACGTAATCGCCGGCTCTGAGGCCCGTGACGGTCTCGATCGCAACGCCACCGCCGTACCGTCGCGACCGGCGCAGCCGGCGGTCGCGGCGGAAGATCTCGTGGTCGGTGAGGACCCGGAGGCCGCGGGACTGGGGAATGGGGTCTGGGGCATCGTCACCACCCATGTCCGATTCCCCATTCACCGGTCCCGGCCGTCCCGCCGCCACGCCGGGCGGGAGGATGAACCCCCCGTGCAGCACCCCGATGGCGATCGCCGCCGGGCTCGGCGACCACTCACCCTCGTTGAGGAGCTCTTCGAGCCGTTCGGCCTGGCCCGCGTTGTCGCAGAGGATGATCGTGGGCGTGCCGTCGCGAACGATCCGCCGCAGCCGCTTCACGTCGCGGCCGACGGCTTCGGGTTCACGCGCCGGGAAGATGAGGACGTCGCGTTCGGCCGCCGGCTCGGCGAGGGCGACGCGGGCGAAC
>JABWBJ010000293.1 GCA_013360595.1 Gemmatimonadaceae bacterium
CGCGGCGCAGCGCGTCGTGGGCGCCGCCCTGGACGATGGGGAACAGGGCCTGCTGCACGGGCGAATCGGGCATCGCGCCTGGTGAATCGCCGGCGGCGCCCGCGGGCGGGTCGCTCCCGCGCGGTCCGGTAAACGCCCGGAGACAACGTTCCAGCCAGCGGATCGAGCGGTCCGAGGCGTCCTTCGCCTCGGCGAATGAGGACTGTCCCGGAATGACGTGGTCGAACTGCATGACGACGTCGGCGCCCAGGCGGCGCTGGATCTCCATGACCGACTCTGGGGTGAAGCGGCGGCGGGAGCCGTCGATGTGACTGCGAAACTCGACGCCGTCCTCGTCGACGGCGCGGAGCCCCTCGAGGGAAAAGACCTGGAAGCCGCCGGAATCGGTGAGGATGGGCCCGTTCCAGGCCATGAACCGGTGAAGGCCGCCCAGGTCGCGCACCACGTCGTCGCCGGGCCGCAGATGGAGGTGGTACGTGTTGGCCAGCACCATCTCGGCGCCCGAGGCGACGAGGTCGTCCGGATCGAGCGCCTTGACCGTGCCGAGCGTGCCGACGGGCATGAAGGCCGGGGTGCGCACGGGCCCATGCGGCGTCGAGAACGTTCCCGTCCGCGCCGCCCCGTGCGACGCCTGGAGGTCGAAGGAGAAGCCGTTCGTGCCGCTCGTCACGTGATGACCATCGCGTCGCCGTAGGAGTAGAAACGGTAGTCGCTGTCGAGGGCCACGCGGTACGCCTCCATGGCCAGGTCATAGCCGGCGAACGCGGCGACGAGCATGAGGAGCGTGGAGCGCGGAAGGTGGAAGTTGGTAATGAGCCGGTCCACGGCCCGGAACTGGTAGCCCGGTCGGATGAAGAGGCTCGTCTCTCCGGCGCCGGCCCGGACGATGCCGTCGGCGCCGGTGACGGATTCCAGCGTGCGGGTCACGGTCGTGCCGACCGCCCAGAGGTGGCGCCCGGCGGCGCGCACGGCGTTGCACCGCGCCGCGGCCTCGTCGCTCACCAGATACGGCTCGGGGTGCATGACGTGGTCGGCCGGGTCGTCCACTTCGACCGGCTTGAACGTGCCGGCGCCGACGTGCAGCAGCACGTCGATCCGTTCGACGCCCCGGGCGGCCAGGGTCGCGAGCAGTTCGCTGGTGAAATGGAGGCCGGCCGTCGGGGCGGCCACCGACCCGTGCTCCCGGGCGTAGACCGTCTGGTACCGCTCGCGGTCCGCGGCGTCGTCGGCGCGTTGCAGGTACGGCGGGAGCGGGACGTGGCCGTGGCGCTCGATGGCCTCGTCAGGCGGGAGGGTGGTCCGGAGACTGACGAGCCGGGTCCGTCGATCGGTGACGGCGTCCATCACGACGTCGAGCCCGTCGGCGACGTGGACGACGCGGCCCGCGTGCAGCTTGCCGCCGGGGTGCACGAGCGCCTCGAACTGGGCGGGGGCGCCGGTCGGGCGCAGGAGAAAGACCTCGGCCGGGGCGCCGGAGTCGCGGCGTCCGAGCAGCCGGGCCCGGATGACGCGGGTGGTGTTGAGGACGATGGCGTCGCCGGGCGGGATGAGGCCGGCGAGGTCGGCGAACCGGAGGTGCCGGAAGGTGCCTGACGAGCGATCGACGACGAGGAGCCGCGACTGGTCGCGACGGTCCGCCGGAACCCGGGCGATTCGGTCGGGCGGGAGGGCGTAGTCGAAGTCGCGGGTGGACACTTACGGAGGGTACAGGGTACGGGGTGCGGGGTTCAGGGGGGCAGGGTCGGGCTCGGCATCCGCTGTGTGCCTCTGACCGCCGCTGCCTCAGCCGGCTGCCGGCCCGGTCACAGCAGCGAGGTCTGTTCGTCGCGCGCGGGCAGCGTGTAGCCGAAGTGCCGATAGGCCTGGGCAGTGGCGACGCGGCCGCGGGGCGTGCGCTGGAGGAAGCCGTTCTGCACCAGGAACGGCTCGTAGACCTCCTCGATCGTCTCGGCTTCCTCGGCCACGGCGGCGGCCATGGCGGCGATGCCCACGGGGCCGCCGTCGAACTTCTCGATGATCGCGCGGAGAATGCGCGCATCCATGTCGTCGAGCCCGAAGTGGTCGACGTCGAGCATCTGCAGCATCTGCTCGGCGACGGCCTTCGTGATGCGGCCGTTGGCGCGGACCTGGGCATAGTCACGGATGCGGCGCAGCAGGCGATTCGCGACGCGGGGGGTGCCGCGCGCGCGGCGGGCGATCTCGAGGCTGCCCTCGCCGTCGATCGCCACCTTCAACACCTCCGCCGTCCGCCTGACGATCAGGTCCAGGTCCTCGACCGGGTAGTAGTTGAGCCGCTGGACGATTCCGAATCGCGCGCGCATGGGCGGCGTCAGCATCCCGAGCCGCGTCGTGGCGCCGATGAGCACGAACTTCTCCACCGCCATCGTGATGGTCTGGGCGCGCGGTCCCTCGGACAGCCGGATGTCGATGCGGAAGTCCTCCATCGCCGGATACAGGAACTCCTCGATCACCGGACGGAGGCGGTGGATCTCGTCGATGAACAGGATGTCGCCGTGCCGGAGATTGGTGAGCGTTCCGACGAGGTCGGCCGGCTTCTCGAGGGCCGGCCCCGACGTCGCGCGGATGTTCACCCCCATCTCGCGGGCCAGCAGCTCGGCCAGCGTCGTCTTGCCGAGGCCGGGCGGTCCGAAGAAGAGCGTATGGTCGAGCGGTTCGCGCCGACCCAGAGCGGCGTCGATGTAGATCCGCAGGCTGTCCTTCACCTTCTCCTGCCCGATGAACTCGGCCAGCCGCTGCGGGCGCAGGGTCAGTTCGACGGCGCCTTCCTCGGGCAGTTCGTCCGGCGTGGTGATCTCGCGGGTCATGTCGTGGCGGGCGAGGACAGCCGCGTGGACCTGCGCGGCGCGGCGACCGATGAATATAGCCCGAAGAGAGGCCGAAGTACATCAGCGGCCCGCCCATTAGCGGTTTCTGTGACGGCCACGCCGGCCATGCGTCGAAACGGAGCAGGTCTGCGCGTGGGAGCGCCGGCCCGTGGTGCATGCGCCCGCCGGGGGCTCGATCGACCCCCGGGGCTCCGGACATTCCGTCGCAACGCCGCTTGCTGCCCTCCCGGACAACTCGACGCATCTCGCTCTGGCTCGCGCGCCTCTACCGCGTCCGGCGACGCCTGCCCGCCGCGGGATCGCGATCCCCGCAGCGGTCGAATCCGGCGGTCCGCATCGTCAGGCGGATTCCGAGGGGCGGCGGCCAGGCGCTCCTGATCGGCGCGGCCTGCATCGTCTTCCTGTCGCAGTCCGGGGCGCGCAATGCGCTCAGCGCCGCCGCGTTCGTCGCCGTGGCGATGGTGCTGCTCTGGCTGGTGCGCCGCGTCGCGGCCGTGCGGAGCGACGTGGCCCTGCTGGCGACCAGCGAGGCCCGCTTCCGGTCCCTGGTGCAGAACTCGTCCGACGTCATTCTCATCGTCGACGCCGACTCGACGATCCGGTACGCGAGCCCCGCGTCGCGCACGGTGCTCGGCCTGTCCGAGAGCCAGCTGGAGGGCACGCGCCTGGTCGATCACGTGCACGACGACGACCGCCCGGTGGCCAACCGCTTCTTCCTCGCGGTCCGCGATTCGCCGAGCAGCGAGCCGGCCGTGCAGGACTGGCGGCTCCTGCGGTCCGACGGATCGCAGCTCTGGACCGAGAACACGGGCACCAACCTGCTGGATGAGCCGACGGTTGGCGGGATCGTGGTCAACGCGCGCGACGTCTCGGAGCGGCGCACGCTGCAGTCGCGGCTGGCGCACCAGGCGTTCCACGACGAGCTGACCCGGCTGGCGAACCGGGCGCTCTTCCTGAACCGTGTGGCGCATACGGTGGCGCGCGCCCCGCGCGGGGCGCACCCGGCGGCCGTGCTCTTCCTGGACCTGGACGAGTTCA
>JABWBJ010000294.1 GCA_013360595.1 Gemmatimonadaceae bacterium
GGCGGAAGGCGCGCAGTTCATCAGCCGCCTCGACGACGTCCTGTCGCTGGCCGGGTTGACGGCCGGCTCGTCCGCGCGGCCGCCCGCGCGGGTGGCGTCATCGGCGGGCGAGGATACCCTGGCCGCCGTGGTCGAAGCGCTTCGACGCGGCGTCAGCGACGTGGACGCCCTGAGCGAGCAGGCCGGCCTCGCGCCCCGCCAGGTGGCTGCGGCGCTGTCCGCCCTTGAACTGGATGGACGGCTCACGGTGACCGCGGCCGGGCAAGTGGCGCTCGCCGGTCTGAACCCGCCCTGACAGGGGGACGTCGCCGAGCGTCGCCGTCCTGCGACCGGCTACCTTTCGGGCGTGGACACCCGCCACCTCTACGTGCACGTCCCGTTCTGTGCGCGTCGGTGCTCATACTGCGACTTCGCGATCGCGGTCCGCCGCCGGGTTCCGGCCTCGGAGTTCGTTGCCGCGATCTCGCGTGAAATCGACCTCCGCCTGCCTGGCGGCGCGCCGGCCGGGTCGCTCGAAACGCTGTACCTCGGTGGAGGAACGCCGTCCCGCCTGGGTCCCGAGGGCGTCGCGCGCCTGATCGACGCCATCCTCGGCCGCTTCGGCCTCTCGTCAGGCGCTGAAGTCACGATCGAGGCGAATCCGGAGGACGTGGACGCGGCGTCGGCCGCGGCCTGGAAGCGAGCAGGTGTCACGCGCATCTCGCTCGGCGTCCAGAGCTTCGACGACCGGGCGCTGCGGTGGATGCATCGCACGCACGATGCGACCCGGGCGCTTGCCGCCGTCCACGCTCTGCGCGACGCCGGGTTCGAGGACTGGTCCCTCGACCTCATCTTCGCGCTGCCGCGCGAGGTCGAGCGCTCATGGAGCAGAGACCTCGACCAGGCGCTGGCGCTCGATCCACCCCACGTGAGCTGCTACGGGCTCACCGTGGAGCCGCACACGCCGCTCCGGCGCTGGCGCGAACGTGGTGTGGTCCACGAAGCCGATGAGGAACGGTACGAGGCCGATTTCCTGGAAGCCCACCGCCGGCTGACCGCCGCGGGGCTCATTCACTACGAGGTCTCGAACTACGCGCTCCCGGGACGCACGGCGCGGCACAACTCGGCCTACTGGCGACGGGTTCCCTACCTCGGGTTCGGGCCGTCCGCGCACAGCTTCGACGGGAACGAGCGGCGGTGGAACGAGCGGGAATACGCCGCCTGGTTGTCGCGCGTGGAGGCTGGCGAGGATCCGGTTGGGGGCCGGGAGCAGCTGCCGGCCGCCGCGGTGGAACTGGAGGAGGCGTACCTCGGATTGCGGACCTCGTCCGGCGTTGCCGTTCAGCCGGGGACCGGCCTTCTCTTCCGGCAATGGAGTGACCACGGGTGGGCGACCGTGGTCGATGGAGTGGGCATGCTGACACCGGCCGGATGGCTCCGCCTCGACGCTCTGGCCGGCGCCTTGACCAGCGTCCGAAGTCGTTACTAGATTTACACTTATGTCGCTTCCTGCCCTCTCGGAACGCGAACGGCGCGTGTTGGAGGCCGTGATCCAGAGCTACGTCGAAACGGCGGAGCCTGCCGGGTCACGGACGATCTCGCGCCGGTTCGGACTCGGTGTGTCCCCCGCGACGATCCGGAACACCATGAGCGACCTCGAGGAGAAGGGGTACCTCTTCCACCCGCACACGTCCGCCGGACGGGTGCCGACCGATTCCGCGTACCGCTTGTACGTCGACTCGTTGATGGGGCCCGCCACGCTTCTCCCGCAGCAGGCGGAGCGGCTGGCCGAGGAGATCGCCGGTGGCGGATCGGCGATCGAAGCGATCCTCCGCCGGGCGGCGCAGAGTCTGTCCGTCGTGACCCAGGAGCTCGGCGTCGCGCTCGGGCCGCGGCTGGACCGGACGGTGCTCCAGCGCCTGGAACTGGTCCGCGCCTCCGCGGAACGGCTCCTGCTGGTGCTGACCCTCAGCGGCGGGGCGGTGCGGACGATCTTCGTCGAGGTAGCCGGGCAGATTGCCGAGAGCGCGCTCGCCGAGGTGTCCCTGGTGCTGAACGAGCGGCTGGCCGGCCTGACTCTGCGCGATATCCGCGCCTCGCTCGGGCCGCGGCTTCGCGACAGCGGTGGGGGCCCGGAAGCACGCGAGCTGCTCAACGTGTTCGTCCAGGAGGGCGATGTCCTCTTCGACGTGCCGGTGGCGCCCACGGAAGACGTCGTGCTCGGCCAGGCGTCGGTCCTGGCGGAGCAACCGGAGTTTGCGAGCGGCGAGAGCATGCGCCGGCTGCTGGCACTGACGGACACCCGGGACCAGCTGGCCGAGGTGTTGCGGCGCCGCACCGAGCCCGGCATCAGCATCACGATCGGCGCCGAGCACGGCGATCCGCGGTTCGACAACCTGACGGTGGTGACGGCAGCGTACCGGACCGGAGCGCTGTCGGGCGTGATCGGGGTGATCGGCCCCACACGGATGCCGTACGAGAAGGTGATCGCGCTCGTCAGGCACACGTCGCTGCTCGTTTCCGACCTCCTCGACTGAGTTCCCGCATCCATGGCTGACTTCTACAGCGTCCTGGGCGTGCCGCGGGGCGCGTCCGACGACGAGATCAAGAAGGCGTATCGCAAGCTCGCGATGCAGTGGCATCCGGACCGCAACGGCGGTTCCCGGGAGGCCGAGGAGAAGTTCAAGGCGCTGACGGAGGCGTACGACGTCCTGCGGGATCCCGACAAGCGCTCGATCTACGACCGGTACGGTGAGGCCGGCCTGCAGGGGGGTGGCGCGGGGGGCGGGGCGGCCGGGTTCCATCACGTGGACCTGTCCGAAGCGCTCAACATCTTCATGCGGGATTTCGGCGGGTTCGCAGGCTTCGGCGACCTCTTTGGCGGTGCGCCGCGGCAGGCGGGTCCGCGCGCCGGGCAGGACGTCAAGGTGACGGTGGAGCTGACGCTGGCCGAAGTCGCGCAGGGCACCCAGAAGACGTTCACGCTCAAGCTGCTCGATCCCTGCGACAAGTGCGGCGGGGGTGGCCTCGAACCCGGCACGAAACCGTCGCGCTGCCAGACCTGCAACGGCTCCGGTGAAGTGCGGCGGGCGCAGCGGTCGTTGTTCGGGCAGTTCGTCAGCGTGATGCCGTGTCCGACCTGCCATGGCGAGGGGCAGGTGATCTCGTCGCCCTGCCGCAAATGCCGCGGTGAAGGACGGCTGCGGGGCGAACACACGCTGCCCGTGCAGATTCCGGCCGGGGTGGCCACCGGGCAGTACATGACGCTGCGCGGGGCCGGGAATGCGGGGCCGCGGGGTGGTCCGCGTGGCGACGTCCTCGTCGTCTTCGACGTGAAGGAGGATCCCCGCTTCGAGCGCGACGGGGAGGATCTCTACTGCGAAGTGCTCGTCACGTTTCCGCAACTCGTCTTCGGCGGTGACGTCACCGTCCCGACCGTGACCGGGTCGGTTTCCATGCGAGTCGCGCCGGGGACGGCGAGCGGCCAGGTGATCCACCTGCGGGGGCGCGGGCTGCCGCGCGTGAACGGGAGCGGCACCGGCGATCTGCACGTGCGGGTGCAGCTCTGGACGCCGGACGCCGGTGCGCTCACGGACGAGGAGCGCGCGCTCCTGAAGCGTCTGGCCGAGGTCGGCAGCGCCCCGCCGCAGCAGGCCCGGGAGAAGGGTTTCTGGACGCGCATGAAGGAAGCCCTGGGCGCGTGACCTGGTACAGCCTGCGTGTCGAGCCGGCCGCGAACCGCGACGAAGCGATCGCGGCCCTGTTCGACGCCGGCGCGCAGGGCGTGCACGAGGACGGCACGGCGCGCGCCCAGGTGCTGCGCCGCGAGTTCAACCCCCGCTACTACGAGCTGATGCAGGAGATGGAAAAGCTCACCGGCAA
>JABWBJ010000295.1 GCA_013360595.1 Gemmatimonadaceae bacterium
CGCCGTGGTGCGCGTGTCTCGCGAGGCGCCGCCGGAGCGGCGCACGGTGGCGATCGCCGTGCTGGCGGACCTGGTCCGCCTGGGCCAGGCGTCCGATCGCGCGACGATGCGGGTGACCTCGGCCTTGTCGACGAACGCGGCCCTGGCCGAGCTGCACGCGGAGGTGGTATCGCAGCTCAGGCTCAACGGGCTGAGCTCCACGCTCGAGGGTACCGGGATCATCCGGATCCCGTAACCACCCGGGCCACAGGGGGCGGCCCCCGCTCGCGCGATCGCGGGCGGGGGCCATCGCGTACTCCCGCGGAACCCCGGCGTCCTCAGGCGCGGCCTGCAGTCGGGTCACGGCACGACGGTCACCGCCATGCCACCCGCGATCGCAGGTCACGATTCCGGCGCCGGAGCCCGGGCAGTGCCAGTGACGGCTCGGCCGCCTGCGCCTGATTCCGCGCGCGACCGCTCTCGACAACGGCCAGTTCATCCGGTTCCTTTCGCCGAGCCGCCGCACGACCCGATACCCGAGTCTCGTGGGGAACCCGACCAATGCCAGGCCACGCGATCGCGCAAGCGCTCCTGACGGAACTGCAGCGCCAGATGAACCACGAGCTGGGAGCGGCGCACGCCTATGCGGCGCTCGCGATCTGGTGCTTCGACCGGAACCTCAAGGGGTTCGCCCGCTACTTCTACAAGCAGTCGGCCGAGGAGCGAGCCCACGCCCAGCGCTTCATCGACCACCTGCTGGATCGAGGTGCGCTGCCGGTGCTGGGGGCGATCGACGCGCCCAGGGGGTCGTTTGATTCGCTGGTCGATGCCGCCCGGCACGCGAGGGCGATGGAGCAGGCCAACACGGCCGGCATCAACCGCGCATACGAGGCGGCGCTGGCGACCAAGGACTACCCGGCGCAGGTGATGCTGCACTGGTTCATCAACGAGCAGGTCGAGGAAGAGGCCTGGACGGACGAGATGGTCGCGCGGGCCGAGGCGTCGACGACGCCCGGGGGCATGCAGGCGCTCGACCGGCACCTCGAGCGGTACCTCGCCGACCGGGGGTACGAGGCCACGGAGTAGGCAGGAGCCACACCCTTCTGGCCGCGCGGCGGGCCGTGTAGGATCACAGGACGCCTGCTGGCCCGTCCCTCTCACCGTTTCGCGAAATGATCCGTTCAGCGCTTCGTCCTGCCCTGCTGGCCGTTCCCGTGGTTGCGTGGACGGGATCACAGCGTGCCGTCCCGTGCGACCCGGACAACGCCGGGATCACGGTGCCGGCGGGCTTCTGCGTGACCCGGTTCGCGGACAGCCTCCAGTTGCCGCGCCACATGGTGGTGGCGCCGAACGGGGACCTGCTGATCGTGGGCAACGCGCGCGGCGGACGCGGCGGGCAGGGATCGCCGGGTTCCCTGTTCCTCCTCCGCGACGCCGACGGCGATGGCCGGGCCGAACTGGTGACGCGGCTCGCCCAGGCGAGCGGCTCCGGGATCGCGCTCGCGAACGGGTATCTCTATTCGTCCTCCGGACGCTCGATCGTCCGGTACCGGTACGAGGCCGGCCAGACGACGTTAGGCCCGGCCGACACGATCATCCGCGATCTGCCCACGGGAGGGCACGCCGCCAACAACTTCCTGGTGGTCGGGTCGACGCTCTACCTGAACATCGGGTCGCGGTCGAATGCCTGTGAGCCGGGGCCGCGCGCGCCGCAGACGCCGGGGGCGGATCCCTGCGTGGAGCTCGAGACCCGGGCGGGCATCTGGTCGTTCGACGCCAACCGGACGGATCAGACCCCCGCGGACGGCGTACGGTTCGCCACGGGGATCCGGAACGCGATCGCGCTGACGACGGATCCCCGGGACGGAACGCTCTGGGCCACGATGCACGGACGCGACGGGCTGCAGCCGCCGCCGGCCGGGCTCTGGCCGGACCACGACAACCGGTACGGCGCCGAGAACCCCGGGGAGCAGGTGATCCACATCCTCAAGGGGGACGACTTCGGCTGGCCGTACTGCTACTGGTCGATGGACGAGCGGGCGCTGGTGACGGCGCCGGAGTACGGCGGGGACGGGACGAAGACGGACCGGTGCACGGACCGGAAGCCGCCGGCGTACGCATTCCCGGGACACTGGGCACCCAATGACATGCTGTTCTACACGGGGACGCAGTTCCCGGCCGAGTACCGGGACGGCGCGTTCGTCGCGTTTCACGGCTCCTGGAACCGGGCCCCGCTACCTAACGAGGGATTCCGCGTCAGCTTCCTGCCGATCGGGGACGGGCGGGTCACGGGAGCGCATCGCGACTTCGCAACGGACTTCTCGCTTCCGAACCAGCAACCGGGGCGGGATGGCCGCATCCACCGCCCCGCCGGGCTGGCCCAGGGCACGGATGGGTCGCTCTATGTGGCCGACGACTTCGGAGGCACGATCTACAGGATCAGCTACACGGGCCGGTAGTCCCGGGCGCGCCCGCGCCGAAGGGACTGGTGGCCCCGCTTCACGCGAGGCCTTCGCCATGCGGACTCGATCCAAGCTCGCCGCCGGTCTGGCGGCCGCGCTGACGCTCTCACCGTCACTCGAAGGGCAGAGCACGATCCGCGACAGCGCCGGGATCCGGATCGTCGACAACGTGCGCGCGGCCTGGCCCGCCGGACGGGCGTGGTCGATCGCCACGCCGCCCCTGGTGGACATCGGGTCGGGGGAGGACTCGCTGTACGAGCTATCGACGGTCATGGGCGCCGTGCGCCTGTCCGACGGGAGCATCGCCGTCGCCAACATGGGTTCGTCGAACATCCGGGTCTACGATCCGCGGGGACGCTTCGTCCGGGCGATCGGGCGGCGCGGGCAGGGGCCCGGCGAGTTCCGGCAGGTCATGGGCCTCGCCAGGCGTCCGGGGGACACGCTGGTGGTCGTCGATTCCCGCGAGGAGCTCGAGTATTTCACCGCCGACGGGCGGTTCGTGCGCGGCCTGCGGTCCCCATCGCACCGCGACGGCCTCGTGATCTCGGACTTTCATCTGTTCGCCGACGGGAGCTTCGCTCGCACGTCCTGGCCGCAGGGACACCACCGGACGGAGGACCGCTGGCTCGACTCGCTGGTCGTCGTCCATGTGACGCCCGCCGACACGATGGGGAGGATCATCTCCCGCCATCCGGCGATCGAGTACACCCGGAGGCCGGCGTATCCGGGGGCGCTCCCGGTTCAGTACGGGCCCGCGGGTTTCATCGTTCCCGATGGCGACGGCTACTACGTGGCGTACGGGGTGCGTTATGAGATTCGGCGCCACCGTCTGGACGGCTCGCTCGAGCGCATGATCCGGGCGCCGTGGACGCCGGTGCCGGTACGGGCGTCGGACCGGGAGGCGTACCGGCAGTTCCTCACGGGTCTCGGCGCGGAGGGGGGCGGCCCGGTGGATCCGCGGCTGGCGGCCCAGCGACTCCGCCTGCTCGAGGCGACGGAGTTCGCCAGGCACCTTCCGGCGTACCAGCAGTTGATCGTGGATCGGGAGCGGAACGTGTGGGTGTCCGAGGCACAGGCGGAGCGGTTCGTGACCCAGGGCTTTGCGAGGGTCCCGTCGGCGCCGACGCCCTGGCGCGTGTTCGACCGGCAGGGGATCTGGTTAGGCACCGTCACCATGCCGGCGCGCTTCCGCCCGATGGACATCGGCCGGGAGTTTGTCCTTGGCCTCTGGCGCGACGCGGACGACGTCGAGCACGTGCGCCTGTACCGACTGGACCGGCCGTAGCCGGACACCGACCGGAGGGCGCGACCGGTGGCGGCGCGCCGACATGGCGCCGTAGATTGGCGCATGATCAGGACGCCGCTGCTGGCGATGCTCGCCGTGGCCTGGGTCGCCGCGCCCGGGCGTGCCCAGGGC
>JABWBJ010000008.1 GCA_013360595.1 Gemmatimonadaceae bacterium
CTCCTCGGCGACCGAGCGGGTGTAGCTCAGTGGTAGAGCGCCACCTTGCCAAGGTGGATGTCGACGGTTCGAATCCGTTCACCCGCTCCAACTCTTCCGGCCTCGAATCCGCCCGAGACCGCCCTCGTCGCGCCCTTGCGGTCGGTTCTCCAACCGGGCGCGGAAGGCCCGACGGCACCTCGCGGCACGCCCCCCCCCTTCGACGGCACGCGGCGGGGGCTACAAGCGCTGGATCCAGAGGCTGTCCGGGCACCGCGCGAGGTGGCGCTCCGGGCGGGGGGCAAGCCTGCACCTGCCGAAGGTGATGCCCAGCGCTCGCGCCGGGCCGTCGCGTCCAACACAGCCCCTCTACTCCGTGGCCAGCCTTGGATTGCGTCGGCGAATCTCATTCAGTTCCGCGGGGTCCCACCATTGCGCGGAGGCGAAGTACTCGAGTCTGCTCAGACTGAAGAGTGGCGAGAGCGTCCGATCGTCCGAGCGGAGGTTGATCAAGCTCAGTTTCCGGAGGTTCGTCAAGCCGCCGATTGGCCCCAGGGAGGAGACCCTCTGGGGCTGTCACATGCCTCCATCGACCCGGAGTTCCTCAAGTTGCTTCAACTCTCCCAGCGGGGTCAGGTCCCGTACCTTGCGGAGGTTCGAGATGCTGAAGGTGATGAGCATCTTCATGCGCTGAAGCGGCTCGATCGAGACGACCGCGCTCGAAATCCCCAGGTGGAGGTGGCGAAGGTGCTCCATCTGAACCAACCGCCTGAGATCCCTCGCCTGGTTCCAGTGAAGAGAGAGGCCCTCAAGCCCGCGCATCGAACAGACCGAGTCGAAGAACTCCTGGGTGACCTTCGATTCAACCCAGAGGTAGCGAACGCCACCCAGGCGAGGGAGAGTCCCCATCCACTCCTGCTTCTCCCGTCTCATGGCGCCCGGCTTGAGGCCTCGGCCCGCATGCCCCCAGCTGATGCAGAGACGGCCTGGACCGGGCGGCTGGATCTGACCGCAGGCCATCACGGGAGGCCACGGCGGCCACCCAGGCCGGACGTACCAGAATGGCCGGGCCAGACTGCTCACGAGGACCGGCTCCTGCGATTGTGGACTGGTCGGCATTGCATGTGGGTCCCCTTCCCGTTGGGATGAGGATACCTCCACCGTCGCCCCCTCCCCCCCGGGAGGCCCGGGGCGCGGGGAGGGAGGGGGGGGCCGCCGGGCGGCGCGCAAGGGGGCGGAGGAAGGAGCGGGAAGAACGCCCGACCAGGGAGTGCCCTACGCCGGGTCAAGGCCGGCGGCCAGTAGCCCGGCGACAAGTACGCTCCCCGGGAAGTCCTCCTGCTTCGGGTAGCGCCACCGGTGGTAGCAGTCCCAGTAGCTGGTCACCCTGCGGCTCGTGAGGTCGAGAAACGCCGGGTTCTCGCGAACGAAGTCCCCGTAGAGCCGTCTCTGCGGGGAACCGCCGCGAGGGAGATCGGCGAGGCCCTTCAGGATGGCGACCTGGATCTCGACCACGTAATCGCCGGCCAGCCCCACGACGAAAGGCACAACCCATGGGTGAGAGGAGCGAATCACTTGCTCGATGCGGCGCTGCCGGACGTGTCCGTCGTGGTGGCGCGAATACAGGCAGTGAAGGATGGTGCGCTGGTCCTCTGCAAGAGCGTTCTCGGCGGCTTCGTCCGGTTCCGGGGCGTAGATGCGGGCGGGGATCTCCAGCCGTTCCCCCTGCGACCAGAGGATGAACGACTCCGTCAGTCGCCACTCGCCGAATGGAACGACCTCAAGGGCAGCCAGGGCTTCGCTCCGCAGCGCGGACGGGAATGCCCGGGCGAGAGTGGACTGGCCGGCAGGCGAGTCCTTCTCCCACCGAGGGTCGGGCGAGGCATCGTCTGGGCTCGGTGACACGGCAGGCAGTCTCCTCAAGGCGTGCCTTCCTCGTGGCCGGGCGAGGTCCTGCACTCCCCGTGGACTACCCTCTCCCCCGCCAGAGGACGAAGAGCATCGCTCCCTTGAGGACGTACTCCGTCCCGAGGAGCGCGACACCCAGCCGGTAGAGGAACCGCTCCCGTGCGTAGGCCCCCAGCACATTCTGGTGGGGGATGTTCCTGACGTCGGCCACGCTCTTCAGGCGGGCGAGGATCGACGCCGGCACGTTGGTCGGACTCCGGGCCGTCACGCCAGGGACTCCAGGTAAGGGCGCATCACCCGGGACACCCGGCCGAGCGCGGCGTGGCGCTCCAGTTCCAGGATCCCGATCCGCCGCCGGGTCCATCCGTCCCTGAGGGCCTTCAGGGCGACGTCGAGTCCGATCTTGTTCCGGTAGCGGAAGGCGTCGACCACGGTGCGTGCCGGGCCCGTGATGCGCACCTCACTGCCGATCGCGCTCCTCCAGATCAGGGTCAATCCGGGATTCCGTGAAGTGCGGCGGCCTGCCCGAGTTCTGGGCCCGCATCCTGAAGTCGCAGGCCGAGCAGAGGAACCAGGTCCGGAACTCGTCGCCTGAAGGATTCGTGAACCGGACGCTGACGGAGTCCCTGCCACAATCGGGGCAGGGGAGGCCGTCGAGGATCCCGGCAGCGGCGGACCTGAGGATGGCCAGGCGCTTCTCGACGTCGATGGACCGGCTCATCGGGAACCTCGACAGGGCCTGGCCCCGACACCGGGTATCGCCGACCATCGAGGCGATGCCGGCAACCGCCCGCTCCTACGACCCCGGGGGAAGCTCCCGACGCCCCCCGACACCCGGACCGCACCCCGGGCGACCGGGGGTATCCCCACGGGGAGAAGGGACGGGAGGCTGCGATCACCCACCCGCCACCGTCACGACGACGTTCCGCTCCGCCTTCTCCGACTCCACCCGGAACCCGAACTCCCGCAGCGAGGCGATGTTCGTCGTCGAGTGGGAGGACAGCGGCAGCGTGCGGAACGACCCGCCGCGGGCGAGGGCCATCGGGAGAAGGAGCTGGTCCGCGAGGTGGCGGCCGACGGGAACCCCGCCGGCGAGCCAGTGGCGGTACTCCTTCATGACGTGGTCGGCGATCGCCTCGGCGCGGACGCCGAACTCCCCGAAGCGGGAGAAGACCTCGGTCAGGGCGTCGCACTCCGCCTCGATGAGGACGGCGTTCCCGGGGCCGGGGCTCTCGACTCCCTCGATGGAGACGGAACCGGCCGGCCAGCCGGTCCCCTTGAGGAGGAGGTCCCGCTCCCGTTCGGCGATGCGCTCCGGGAGCCCCGACTGGAGGATCCGGCCCCGGCGGGCGCGGACCTCCCCGCGCTCGAGGAGATCGAGCGGACGGAGGTCCCCCGCCGGCCGCGTCCGGACCGTGAACCTCCCGCCCCCCGCGGGGTAGAACCCGTGCCGCTCGATTCGCGCCTCCGCGGGGAAGCCGATCCTCCCGAGCAGCGGGAGCCAGGTGCGGGCGAGGAAGTCGAAGGGCGGCGCCGCCGGGTTGTGGGTCCCCCCCTCGAGGACGAGGGTGGACGGCTCCTTCGCGAGGCAGAGCGGGAGCAGGATCGTCTGGAGGACGAGCCCCGCGCTTCCGGCCGTGCCCACGGCGAAGCGGTACTCGCCGGGCCTGACCGCCTTCGGCTTGAAGGTGATCTCCATCGAGCCCATCGCCGCACCCTCGAGGTCGGCGCCCGAGACCTCCGCGGCCGCCCTGACCGCCGTGAGGTGCTGGCGGAGGAGCCCCGGCTTCTCCCGCCCCGCGCGGATGTTCCTCACGCGGACGGGCGTGCCGGTGGCGAGGGAGAGCGCGAGCGAGGTGCGGAGGATCTGCCCCCCGCCCTCGCCCCTCGACCCGTCGATCTCCTTCGGCGCCATCGTCACCCCTTCACGCAGACGACCTGGCGGAGCTCGTGGGCGATCTCGACGAGGTCCTTCTGCGCCTCCATCACCGCGTCGATGGGCTTGTAGGCGCCCGGCGTCTCGTCGATGACGTCGGCGTCCTTTCGGCACTCGACGGCCTTCGTCGCCTCCGCGTGGTCCGCCAGGGTGAAGCGGCGCTTCGCCTCGGCGCGGCTCATGGCGCGGCCCGCCCCGTGGCTGCAGGAGGAGAACGACTCGGGGTTCCCCCTGCCGCGCACGATGTAGGAGCGCGCCCCCATGCTGCCCGGGATGATGCCGAGGTCCCCGGCACCGGCGCGGACCGCCCCCTTGCGGGTGACGAGCACCGACTCGCCGTAGTGCGTCTCGCGGTTCACGTAGTTGTGGTGGCAGTTGACGGCCATCTCGTCCGCCGTGAAGGGCGGAACCCCGGGCGTCGAGGCCACCGCGCGGACCACCGCTCCCATCATGAGCTCGCGGTTGCGCATGGCGAAGCGCTGGGCCCACTCGACGGCCTCGCAGTACTCGTCGAAGTGCCGCGTGCCCTCCCTGAGGTACGCGAGGTCCTCGTCGGGGAGGTTCGCGAGGTGGACGCCCATGTCCTTCTTCGCGAGCTCGATGAAGTAGGTCCCGATGCGGTTCCCGATGCCGCGGGAACCGCTGTGGAGGAGGAACCAGACGCGGTCCTCCTCGTCGAGGCAGACCTCGATGAAGTGGTTCCCCGTCCCGAGGGTCCCGAGGTGGTGGACCGTGCGCGTCCCCGCGAGCTTGCGGTGGCGGTCGAGGATGCGCCGGAAGGCAGGCTCGAGCTCGGCCCAGGCGGCCGCGGTCGGGCCGGGGACGTCGTGCCAGGAGCCGCGATCCCCCCTTCCCCCGCGGTCGGTGCGTCCGTGCGGGACCGCCTTCTCGATGTTCGTGCGCATGGCGTGGAGGTCGTCGGGGAGGTCGCTCGCGCGGAGCGTGGTGCGGATCGCCATCATCCCGCAGCCGATGTCGACGCCGACGGCGGCCGGGATGACCGCGCCGCGCGTGGGGATGACGCTCCCGACGGTGGCGCCGATGCCCCAGTGCACGTCGGGCATGACCGCGACCCAGCGGAAGACGAAGGGCATCCGCGCGATGCGGGTGATCTGCTCGCGGGCCTGGTCCTCGAGCGAGACGCCGCGGATCCAGGCCTTGACGGGGGCCGCGCCCTCGCCCTCGATGAGCTCGTACTGCGGATTCACGACCATGACGACTTCCTCCCTGCGGCGACGTCCGACAAGGGTAGCCGGGACCTTGCTCTACCAGTTGAGCTACGCCCCCTCCGCGTGGAGGCGACGGGACTCGAACCCGCAACCGTGGAGCCTCGGCGGCATTCGGACTCGACGCGACAACGACGGTAGTTGATGGAGGCGGGACAACCGAGTGCGGGACGTGGGCCTGACCTCTCGATCGCCGGGAGTCGAACCCGGTTCCCGGTTGCCCGGGCGCCCTGACCATGGAGTCCCGCGAGCATTCCCGCCTCCGTGACTTCCTTGACCGCGACGGGGCGACAAGCGGCTGGAGGGACGGACAATTCACAGTTGTAGTCCCTCCGGCATTCGCCCCTTCCCGGGCGACTCGTTCCTTGAAGGGTCGCCATGGGGAGGCGGGACAACCAGTGGTGGGACCGGCCTGGTGCGCTCCGGAGGGCCGTTGACCCGCCGTCCGCTTCCGCAGGTCCGTGGAGTCCCGCCTGCATTCCCGCCTCCCCCGGCTTCCCCGTCAGATCTCCTCCTTCTCGATGACCTCGACCCAGTGGCCGGGCGCGAGCCTCCCGGCCGCGAACTCGGCGACGACCTCGAACACCGCGTCCGAGAAGCCGCCGACGTTGAGGATGTCCTCCCTCTCCGCCGCCTGCGTGGTGCCGTAGGGCTGGATGTCGATGCACACGAGCCGCGCCCGCGGGTTCCGGGCCTTGAGCTCGTTCCACTCCGCGAGCTGGGCCGTGCCCCGCCCCGCCCGGGCGTCCACCCAGGACTGGTTGTCGGAGACGAAGACCACCAGGTCCGGCGCCTCGCCGCCGTCGTTGAGGAGCCGGATCGGCGCGCTGCAGTTCGTCCCGCCGCCGCCCGCCTTCGCGAGCCGCTCGGCGTTCGTCAGCACCGTGTCCCTCCCCTCGAGCCGCACCTTGACGACGTCGTCGTTGAACGGCAGCACCTGCGCGCCCGGGTTCTTCCGGAGCACCGCGGCCGCGACGAGCGCCGCCACGTCGATGCACCGGACCTTCGTGGTCCCCGAGCCTCTGTTGCCCGTCACGGGCGACATCATCGAGCCCGAGAGGTCGGGGCAGACGACGACCCGACCCTCGACCGCCGGCACGCACTCGAGCGCGACCTCGACGGCGTCCTGGAGCGCGTCCCGGACCTCCGCCGGCACCGTCTCGTCCACCGACGCCCGGGCCGCGAGGAGCTGGTACGGGAGGACCCGGGCCTTCCGGATCGCGTCCCGGTCCCGGAGCCTCTCCGCCACGAGCCGGGCGACCGCCCGGCCCTCGTCCCCGTCCCGGAACATCCGGCCGAGGAGCGAGCCACCCGCGGGATCGCCGAACACCCCGTGCCGCGCGAACGTGTTGAGGTTCATCCGCGTCTGCTGGACGGTCGCCCTCCTGGCCACGGTCCTCCACCCGGCGACGTCGAGGTCGAGGCTCGTGAGCATGAGGAACGGCACGTCCGGCACCTCCTTCGTCTTCCCGGCCTTGAAGTCCTCGTAATCCCGGAGCGACTGCGGCAGCGCCGCGGCGTCGTGCGGCCGCCCGAGGAGCCAGCCGTAGAGCGCCTCCCGCGCCGGCGTCGCCGGCCTCGGGTGCACCATCCGCACGATGTCCGCGAGCGACGGCGAGTTCCCGACCGAGGCCCGGACGAGCTCCTGTTCCGACCGCGCATCGAGCCACGCGAGCACCTTCCGCTTCGGCAGCGTGCCGAGGGACTTCCGGCCCACGGCGCCCGACCGGAGGATCTGCACGAAGGTCCGGAGCATCCTCCCGTCGTCCACCACCCGGTCGAAGACCCGGGCGAAGAGCGCCTTGTCCTTCACCGAGAGCACCGCGAGGAGAAGGGCCGGCATGTCCTTCATGGCCCCCCGGGCCCGGCAGTGGACCGCGGTCTTCGCTACGAACTCCGCGTCCACCTCCTGGGCGAGGCCGAGGACCGTCCCGAGCTGGTCCTCGGCCCCCGCGTAGAACGTCCCGTTCAGGCATCCCGTGGCGGCGTACTGGGCAAGCGCGTGCTTCGGCGGGAACGCGTAGGCCGGGGAGCCCTCGTGATTCCGGCTGTCGGTCGTGGGAGTGAGGGCTCCCCTCCGCGAGGCGAACAGCGTCCTGTTGGCCATGTCCTCGTCCTCCGTGTCCCACGACGGAGGCCTCTATCGCAGGCGGTGTGCCGGACCTGGGCGTGAAGAAGCCGCGCGTTCCCAATCCATTGTCACCAAACGAGTTGGGACTGAAGACGCCGGACCGGAAGCCGCAGGGGATCCTCGCGGACGAAGGAATCCGTATCCTTTGCGATAGAATACTATCTCCATGGATAAGAGTGTGCCACGAAGGGTCGCGTTCGGGATCCTGGGGCTCCGCCTCGACAGCGCGCCCCCCACGGGGGACCGCTGGCTCCACTGGCGGCCCACGGTGGACCTCGTCCGCCACGAGGACCTCCTCCTCGACCGGTTCGAGATCCTCCACCACAGGGGCGAGGAGAGGCTCCTGGCCACGGTCTCGGAGGACCTGCGGTCCGTCTCCCCCGAGACGGAGGTCCGGGGGCATCTCCTCCCCTACCGCGACCCCTGGGACTTCGAGGCGGTGTACGGCGCCCTCCACGACTTCGCCGGCGCCTACGCCTTCGACCTCGAGGAGGAGGAATACCTCGTCCACATCACCACGGGGACCCACGTCGAGCAGATCTGCCTCTTCCTCCTGACCGAGTCCCGGCACCTGCCCGGGCGGCTCCTCCAGGCCTCACCGCCGCCCCGCGCACGGCCGAACCACCTCGGCCGCTTCAGCATCATCGACCTCGACCTCTCCCGCTACGACCGCCTCGCGTCGCGCTTCCGCGAGGAGCGGCAGGACGCGGTCTCCTTCCTCAAGTCGGGCATCGAGACGCGCAACCCGGCCTTCAACGCGCTCATCGACGAGATCGAGCGCGTGGCCATAGCGTCGCGGGCCCCGCTGCTCCTCACCGGGCCGACGGGCGCGGGGAAGTCCCGGCTCGCGCGGCGCCTCTTCGACCTCAAGAGGTCCCGGAAGCAGACGTCGGGGGCGTTCGTGGAGCTCAACTGCGCGACGCTGCGCGGGGACGCGGCCATGTCCGCGCTGTTCGGCCACGTGAAGGGGGCATTCACGGGCGCGCTCTCGGACCGGGCCGGCCTCCTCCGCGCGGCCGACGGGGGCATCCTCTTCCTCGACGAGATCGGCGAACTCGGCCTCGACGAGCAGGCGATGCTGCTCCGCGCGCTCGAGGACAGGGTGTTCCTGCCCGTGGGGTCCGACCGGGAGGTCCGCAGCGACTTCCAGCTCCTCGCCGGCACGAACCGCGACCTCGCCCGGGCGGTGCGGGAGGGGCGGTTCCGGGAGGACCTCCTCTCCCGCATCAACCTCTGGGCCTTCCGGCTCCCCTCGCTCCGCGAGCGGCCGGAGGACATCGAACCCAACCTCGACTTCGAGCTGGCCGAGCACACCCGCGCCACCGGCAACCGCGTCTCCTTCAACCGCGAGGCCCGCGAGGCCTTCCTCCGCTTCGCCACCTCGCCCGAGGCCGCCTGGCCCGCCAACTTCCGCGACTTCAACGCGGCCATCCTCCGGATGGCGACGCTCGCGCACGGTGGCCGCATCAACGTCGAGGCCGTCCTCCGGGAGACGGAGCGCCTTCGCGCAGCGTGGGGTTCGCCGGCGCCGGAGGCGGAGGGGGAGGAGGACCTCGCGGGTCTCCTTCCGTCCGACCGCCTCTCGGCCCTCGACCTCTTCGACCGCGTCCAGCTCGCCGCCGTCGTCCGCATCTGCCGCGAGTCCCGGACCCTCTCCGACGCCGGCCGCACCCTCTTCGCCGCCTCGCGCTCCCGGAAGTTCTCCGTCAACGACGCCGACCGCCTGCGGAAGTACCTTGGGAGGTTCGGCCTCGAGTGGACGGACGTCGGCCGCTGACGCCCGGGCACGCTGGACCTGTTCGCCGGTGGAGTGAAGCAGGGAGTCTCCCGGGCAGTCCCGGCCGCGAAGGCGATGATCGAGTCGATGCGCGCCACCCAGTCGGGTTCCCTGCATCGAGCGCGACCTCCCCCTACTCCTCGATGATGGCGGCGACCCTATGCACGTCGAAGAAGGCACCGCCAACGCTGTCGACGGACCGCAGGGCGGGTCCGTTCGACAGGGTCAGGTCCCGTAGGCGGCAATCGAGCCCTGCGTGGTCCTCGAAGTGAGCGAGGGCTTGAAGCCGACGCGCTCGTCCGTGGATCGCTCGCCATCGAAGATGCGCTGCGCCCACGCGATGCCGATGTGCCGGGCGATCCAGGCTGGACCAGTCCCCGGCGGACCACGGTCATGGCTCATGGTCCGGGCGGCATCGACCGCCCGGAGTCCGCCGTCAACGACACGAGCCTCCATCCTCCCAGCCGGCTGCCCCGGATCGTCGAGACGAACCACTAGACGAGCCGCGGGGCGAAGTCGGAGATGGTCGCGACGGCGCTCCGGCGGAGCGGGCGGCGAGGGGCCGGAGCGGAGGAGCGGCCCGCCCGATGGCTCGCCGGGGTGTCCCGCCACCCCCGATACACTCCCGGGATGGAATCCCCATTCTCCACCCGATGGCGGCGGACCCGGTGGCCCGGTTTCGGAACCCTGCTGCCCGGAAGTCAGGCCCGATGAGGGGGCTGTGGAGTGCATCGGAGTGACGAGCCATACGCACTCTCCGGACCTCCGGGGCCCCGGTGACCGCCTGCGGGAACTTCACGAGTCCGGAAGGACCCGGTAGCCATGCGGATCGAACTGAAGTGGGTCGAGTACCGGGGAGGGATCGTTCGATTCCGGATCCCGAAGGCGTGGAAGGAGGAGTACGCGCCGGAAGGCGGCGGTGTCTTCTACGGGGAGCGCCCGGGGTCCGGCACCCTCAGGCTGGATCTCGTCAGCGCCCACGGCGCAGGCCACCGAACGACGAAGGACCTGGTCGCACATTTCGAGAGGAAGGGCCCGTTCGAGTCTCTCCAGGACGATCTCCGGATCCGCCGGTCCAGGCACCCCATCGTGGAGGCCGGAGTCTCGGGTTTCCTGCACCGGTGGGAGGTCGCTGTCCCCGTGCCACCGGATCGAATTCGGATCGCGTGCTTCACCTACGCGGTGGCGGCCAGGGATGAAGACGACGCCACGAACCGCTCCGAGATCGCACTGGTGGACTGGTCGGTTCGTCGCGCCGAGTACTCCCGAGATCCTGGACGCACGGATCCCCGAGGCACCGGATGATCTCCGCAACACGGGGCGCATGCCGCGGCAAAGCGGCGACTGTCAAGGAGGCACCGACCATGGGAGTGGCCGTGATCGTAGGGTTCCTGCTCGACGAGGAGGAGGGTGAGGCGCTCGACTGGTCGATCAAGGCGCTCGAGGCCCTGAACAGGGTCCTCGCGAGCAACCGGCTTCCCCCGCACCTTGAGCCCGCTGGCGGGCCACCTATCGAGTCGCGCTCCCCCCTCGACTCCCTTCCCTACTCGTACATCCACTACCTGCGCCGGCTGTACGTGCGATGGCGCGCCGCCCCCTCGTTCACGGCCGACATGCTCCCGGCGGACGGCGACCCCACGGAGGATCCGTTGCTCGTTGCGGCCTACTCGAACCGGAGCGAGCCGTCGCACCTCGTGGCGCACTCCGACTGCCTCGGCTTCTACGTGCCGATGGACTTCCCGCGCGTGCTCGTCGCCGACCCCAGGTACGACGACTACCTCGGCGGCATGGTCGGCTCCAGCCATCGGCTCCGCGCGGAGCTGGAGTCCATCGCCCCTATCCTCGGCATCCGACTCCACGACGGGAGGCTTGATGACGCTGAGATTGAACGCCTCTTCGCACTGACCGCCCAGGAGGAGGGTTCGTTCCGGGAGATCGAGACGTGGGTAGTCCTCCACGAGGCGGCACGCCTCAGCATCGAGAACGAGGCGGTCGTCGCGTTCTGTTGACGGGGCCCGCTGACGCGAGTCCTTCGGCCCCAAGCTGCCCGGCCGCTGACGCCCGGTGCCGGAGGATGACCTGCCGCAAGGTCTCGAAGTCGACGTCGCCCCCCTCCTCCGTCACCTCGTAGCCGGTCGTTCACCCGCTCCACCCTTCACCCGGCCCCCGTCCTCGCCCGAGGCCCCCCCCGCCCCCCCCATCCCCGGCGCCGATCCTCCCCCTTCCCCCGCCCTCCTCCCTACAATCCGCTCCAGGGACCACGCACGCCGCGGCCGCCGAGCGAGGCGCCTTCGTTGAGCGACAGCCGCCCTTCGATGCGGCCGCGGCGATAAACCAGCGCGACATCCGTCACGCCGAAGTCGTCCGTCACCCGCGCGTCGATATCGAACCGATCGTTTGCAGCCAGCTCCAGCTCGTCCGTCGGAAGGGCGAGGCCGACGCGCGGCGGTTCGTCGCGCTTGACGCGCTGCCGGTGCGTGATCGGCACATTCGCGGCGCCCCAGCGATCGCGCAGCACGATGCGAAACTCTGCGTCGTCTTCGGCGATCCACTCCGCGCGCAAACGCGTCGCATCGTCCGCCGACAGTTCCATGCGTCGCGCCGACGCGTTTCGCGCATCCTCGAGCTGAACCACGCCGTTGGAAACAGGAACATTGCTGCGCGCGCGCAGCTCAACCCGCGAACCTTCCCATACGTCGATGTCCGCGCCCACCCTCGTTTCGCTCGGCAGATTCATGTATGCCGGCGGGTATTGCGTCGTCTCGGCCGACTCGACCGCCGGCGCCGGACGCACTTCGATCCGTCGCGGCCGACTGATCGCGTCGCCGGCGACAATGCGACAGAGCATCGTGGCCTGCACGTCGCCGCCCGGCATGCGGGCGCTCCAGAACGAGGTGCGTTGCGACGACGGCTCGTCGGGCATCAACAGCAGGCGCCGCCCGGCCGGCCACGTCGCGCCTTCGTCGATCGAGTATTCGACCCACGCCTCGCGGGGTGTGCGTCCGCTCAGTCGCGCGGAAAACCCGATCGGCGTGCCGCGCGTCACCGATTCGCCGTCGTCGGGCGTGCGCCACTCGATCTGCGTGCGCGTCGGCGCGGCCACGTCCATGCCGAATGCGCGTTGCAGCGACGGCCAGACGGCCTTGGGGGCAAATGCCCAGTAGATCAGCAACAGCACGACCACGCCGCAGCCGGCCCGCGTCGCGCGCGTCAGCCGGCTCGTCGGTACGCAGACGCGCACGTCGCGGCGCGCCAGTTCCTCGGCCGATCGTTCGACCAGACCCAGCACGACGCCGGGATCGATGTCCGGCCGCGACTGCGACTCGACCGTCGTGACGACTGTGTTGCCCAGCTCCGGAAAGTGCTTCTCGATCATGCGGGCCAGATAGCGGTCGCTCATCCGGCGCGTCAGCGAGGGAGTGACGCGCGTGGCCGACCAGAGCACGGCCACGGCGGCAACGCCGCAGGCGAGTGCGCGCCTCATTCCCAGCGAGAAGTCCTGATCGAGCAGATGTTCGATGACGACCGCCGCGACGACGTACACCGCGCCGCCAATGATCGCCCACAGCAGCGGCACCAGCGCGTCGAACAGCCGCGCCCGGCGCGCAACGGCGTCGAGCGCCTCGCGCACGAAGGCGTCGTAGTCGGATCGAGCAACCAGCGAGCGGCCGGGCAGCATGTTCATGCCTCGGGGGGGACCATCTGGCGTGTCGGTACATTGTACCGTGGTTTCGAGGAGGTCGCCGGATGAACTTGCGGAGCGTTACAGAAGGAAGGGCAGCAGCCAGACAATGCCCGAGGTCAGCAGCGTTGCGATGGCGACCAAGCCCGCCATCCGCCGGCCGCGCGGGCCGACGCATCGGAAGGGGGCGTTCAGCGCCAGCAGCAGCAGGATGGGCCATGCCAGCGGTCCGCCTGGCAGGGGCAGGAGCGGGGCTTCGGCTTCGACGGGCGCATGATCGGCTTGTGCGGCATCATCGGCCCGTGGCGCTTCGTGCGAATCGTCGCGGTGTTCAAGTGGCTCCGTTTCGGCCGAGGAGTCCGACGCCTCGGATGATGGCTCGGTCGCCGGCGCTACGGTAGCGGCCGGGGTAGGGGGTTGTCCCGTAAGCTCTGTTTCGGGCTTTGAGATGGCATCGCCCAGCGTTGCGGTGTCGGCGTCCGCGCCTGGCGCGAAGATGGCCGGCCGCTCACGCGTCGCGGGCACTTCGTCGCGGACCGCGGGCGCTGCCACGTCGATCGACGCCGGACGACTCGGTGCGTCGTCGGCGGTGGTGGTTGCATCGACGTTCGCCGGCGGCGAATCGTCGACAGAGGCCGCCCAAGCGGACGCCTCGATGTTGGCCTGTGCGACGAGCGCCGCGACTTCGTCGAGCTGCTCTTCGACGATGGCCGGACTGACCGGCCGCGACAGATCGATGGGACGGGACGGCGCTTCGGCATTGAACTGATCGCCCAGCTCATCCGCCGCTTCGCGTACGAACTGCTCCGCCTGCGCCAGCAGCGCCTCGATGTCCGCCGGCGGCAGCTCGAGCGCTGCATCATCGGGTGAATCGGAGGGCGGCGGAAAATCGGAGGCCATGTCACGCGGTCCGAAGCGACGCGTCGGCGTCGAATGTCAATGGATTCACAATCCTGAAATCGAGTCACACACAGGGCGGAGGTTCGATGATGCGGCCCGCCGTTGAGCCGCGCTCACACTTACTATCGGTATTACATCCGTTCAAAATTCCGGCAAAACGCCGCGAGCCGCGGAGTGCGTACCGGCCGGCTTGCGACGCCGCGTCCGGCCCGCCAACATTACAGCGTGTCTGTGCCGCGATACTTCCATCCCGCGCTTGAAGACGAAATCATCGGACTCGCAGGCGACGAAGCCCATCATGCCCTGCGCGTTCGCCGCGTTCGCGTCGGTGAGATCGTCTCGCTTTTCGACGGCAACGGCGGCGAAGCGGTCGGCGTCGTCAGCGAGGTTTCGCGGTCGGCGTTGCAGGTCCTCGTGCACCAGCGGTTCGTGGCGGCCGAACCAACCGGTCGGCGGCTCACGCTCGCCGTCGCCGTTCCCAAAGGCGAGCGCGGCGACTGGATGATTGAAAAGGCCGCGGAACTCGGCGTCGTCGCCGTATGGCCGTTGCTGACCGCGCGCGGCGTAGTCCGCCCCGGCTTGGGGCGACTGGCCAAGTGGCGACGGATGACGATCGAATCCAACAAGCAATCCGGCCGCAGCCGATTGATGGAAATCTGTGAGCCGCTCGACATCGACGAGGCGCTGCGGCGCTTCGCGCAGTTCGCGCGCGTGTGGCTTGCTTCGCCTGACGCAGCAGATTCGAGCGATGCCTCCGCCATGGTTGCGGACTCGTTTCAATCGCAGGCCGATCTCGCGCTCATCGGCCCCGAAGGCGGCTGGGAGGAAAGTGAACGAGCGTGCCTTGTGAACGGCGGCGCGCGTCCGCTGCGACTGGGGCCGCACATTCTGCGGGTCGAGACGGCCGCCGTGGCGGCCGCAGCCGTGTGGGCCTTTCGGCGGCGCGCGCCACATCGAGATTAGAATTTCTCGGACGGGGCGGCTTGCTTTGCGTTTTTTTGCGGTCCGCGTTATACTGGGACTTGCGGTCACGGTACATCCAGGTCGACGGAGCAGGCGAATCGGCCCACGGGTCAAACCGCCGGTCGGTTCGCGGCGCCACGCGGACGCCAACGGTCCCTTCGCGATTCCAAGCTCCGCCCGGTCGGCCGGATGGTCTGGGCAGTCGCTTCGGCTGCGTCAGGCGACAGGACGTAGGAACGGGGAGCGACATGGCGATAGAAACGGCGTGTACACTGCGCATGGGCCGGGAGCAATACGCGGGCAAAGCCCGCCTGGAGGCCGAACACATCGACTTTTCCGGCGGAATGAAATTCCGCTTTCGGTTCTCCGAAATCCGCAACCCGGCGCGCGCGAACGGCAATCTGACGTTCAACTTCCACGGCCATTTCGTGCAGCTCGACCTGGGCGGGCGCGAAGAAAAATGGCTTGAGTCGATCCTGCATCCCAAGACGCTCAGCGAAAAGCTCGGCGTGCGGCCCGGCCACTTCGTGCGCCTCATCAACGTCGAAGACTCCGTGCTGACGGCACAGCTTGCCGAGCGCAAGGCGCGGATCGTCGGCAAGGACAAGAGCGTTGCGTGCGACGTGATCGTGTTCGCCGTCGAGCGGCCGGCCGAGCTGCGCCAGCTTGCGACGCTGATCGACGACCTGCGGCCGGATGGGATGATCTGGGTGCTGCTTCCGAAGTCGAGCAAGACAGTGACGCACGCCAACGTCGCGGCGGCGGCGCGCCAGGCCGGACTGTCGGAGACGCAGAGCATCAGCTATTCGGAGGCCCACTCGGCCCACAAGATCATGATCGCGCCGGGTAAGCGCCGCGCGGTTCGCAGCGGCAACGGCAAGGCGACTCCCGAAACGGGTTCGCACGTCGCGACGGCCGGCGCCGGTTCCGGCATTCGACGCGCTTCGCGCAAGAGCACTTGATTGCCAATTCGTCGATCCGCGGCGAACCTCGCTCGGGTGAGCGGGTGCGCGCAGAATGCCCGCCCGTTTTTGTCACACCGCGTCATCCGCATCGCGGAAAATTCCGTACTCACTGTGAGATTTTCCACGCGCGTGTCAGCGTTGCGCTTGTATTGCGGCGCCGGCGACGTGTGTGAAAACCCCGTTACCGGGCAATCAAGCCATTGGGTACGTGTCGATTTCCTCGAAGACCGCTCGCCGCTCCCTCATCGTCGCGGTTCGCTTGAGTCATTTCATGCATGTTCCGTCGCTCTACACGCGACGCGAGGCGCATGGCACGGAAGTTGCCCGCCCGTAGCTGCGAATTCTCGGGCGCGGACACGCGGTGCACATGCGCATCAGGGCCGACTTGTAAACGATCGCCCATAGTGGTATGGGATTTCGCGCGGGGCACGCGGCCGGGCGGCGACGATCGGCGACCGGTTGCCTGGCGGCACGGCATCCGTCGGCGAACACGCGCCCGAAGGCCGGACCCGCTGACAGCGAGGCTGTCGAATGGATCACGACGCTCAATGGCTCGAGTTGCAGCGCCTCAAGGCGCAGGTCGCGGCGATGGAAGCCGAACTGGCCGCCTCGGCGCCCGGCGGCGAGTGGCCGCCGCGATCCTACTACACCACGTATCACATTCTGGGCGGCATGGTGCTGGGCCTCGTCGGCGCGGCGGCGAGCCTGCTGTTCAACATCATCGGCGCGGCGATGGTCGGCCGCCATCCGCTGGAGCTGATCCGCGTCTATCTGACGTTTCCGCTCGGCGAGAAGGCGATGGAAGTGCAGAGCGGCTTCGTGCTGGCCGCGGGCTGCTGCCTGTACCTCGGCACGGGCATGATCGGCGGCATTCCGTTCCATCTGATTCTCAGCCGCTTCTTCGGCGAAGCGTCGATGCTGCGGCGCTTCATCGTGACGACGATCCTGGCGATCGGCGTGTGGCTGATCAATTTCTACGGCGTGCTGTCGTGGCTGCAACCGCTGCTGATCGGCGGCAACTGGATCGTCGAGCAGGTTCCCATTTACGTGGCGATCGCCACGCACCTGGTGTTCGGCTGGACGTTGTTGCTGGTCGATCAGTGGGGGCGGTTCGAGCCTTATCGGCCATACGGAGCGCAGGAGCAGAGAGCGTGAGCGTGCGAGTGGGAGAATTCGATCGCGCCGGGTCTGCGGTTCGCTCGCGCGTCGCCGTGCTCATCGCGGCGATGCTGCTTCTCCCGGGCTGCGACGCCTCGGAAGAGCGCGACGTCGACACGTCGAAGCCGCACGGTGCGCAGTTCGGCTTTCAGACCGACATTGCCACCTCGCTCGTCGAGGAAGGCCGCATCGCCTATCAACAATACTGCGTCGGCTGTCACGGCGCGGCGGGCGACGGCAACGGCGAGGCGGCGATTTTCCTTGATCCCAAGCCGCGCAATTTCGTGCTGGCCAATTTCAAATTCAGTTCGACGCGCTCCGGGCAACTGCCCACGGATGCGGACCTGAAACGCACGCTGCGCACCGGCCTGCGCGGCAGCGCCATGCCGCCGTTCAATTTGTTGTCCGAGCGCACACTGGACGGACTGGTCGCCTACCTCAAGACCTTTTCGCCCAAGTGGACACAGCGACGGCCGGCCGCCGCCATCCCGATCGTCGAAGACCCCTTCCGCGACGCGGCGGACAAGAGCGATGCGATACGCCGCGGCGAGGCGGTTTACCACGGATTCGTCACCTGCTGGTCGTGTCATCCTTCGTACGTCGAAGAGTCGAAGATCAACGTCTACCTCGAGCAGTTCGGCAGTGCGCGGCGCGCAGGCTTCCGGCCCGATCTGCACCTGGCCGTCGCCAAGCCCAACAGCGAAGGGCAGTTGATTTATCCGCCCGATTTTCTGCGCGATTACGTGCGGGCCGGCGCGAGCGTCGACGATTTGTATCGCTCGATCGCCGCCGGCATCACCGGTACCGCCATGCCGACCTGGATCGACTCTATCGATGTTCCAGCCGAAAGTGCGGACGAGCCGCCGATCGTGTCGCGGTCGGACCTGTGGGCCGTCGCGTATTATGTGCGCGATCTGATTGCCAAACGGCCGCCGCTGCTGGCGGAAGGCAAGTTCGACGTGCGCGAGCGCCCGACACCGATCTATCTGTACGGCGCGCCGCCGCCCGCGACCGCGCCGGCCGAGGAGGCGGAAGAAGCGCCGGAGATCGAGCTGGATGAGTGAACGACGTTGTGGCTGATCTCGCGCCGCGACGCCTGAGCCGTCGCGGTGAACTTTGCAGGTAAACAATGACGCAAGCCAGCGCCGCCGCTGTTCCGAAGGAACCGCCCGCCACGTCGGACCTTGTCGACGTGCGGCTCGTCCTGTGGCATTTCACGGCCGGGATGGTGTTCCTCGCCGTCGCCATCCTGGCCGGCTTCTTGTTCTCGCTGCAATTCATCCAGCGCTATCCCGTCGCCGGCATCGAGTTGTTCTCTCCCGGACGCTGGCGCATGGTTCATACGAATGGCGTGGCGTACGGGTTTCTCGCCAACGTGTTTCTCGGTGCGCTGTACTGGGCCGTTCCGCGCCTCACGCTGCGGCCGGTCTACAGCCGCAGGCTCTCATGGTTCATATTCTTCGCCTGGCAGGCGGTGGTGCTGGCGACCGCGGTCGGCCTGGTGCTGGGTCATGCACAGGCGCTGGAATGGGGAGAAACGCCGGTCTATGTCGACCCGGTCGCACTGCTGGGCCTGATGCTCGTGGCCGTCAATTTCCTTGCGCCGATTTTCCAGACCAGCGGACCGATGTACGTCTCGCTGTGGTACTTCATCGCCGCGTTTATCTGGACTGTTCTTGTTTATGCGATGGGCAACTTTTTACCGCAGTATTTCGTCGGCGGCGCGGCGGCCGGCGCGATCGGCGGACTGTTCATCCACGACCTCGTCGGCCTGTTTGTGACGCCGCTGGGCTGGGGGCTGATGTACTATTTCGTGCCGATCATCCTCAAGAAGCCGATGTGGAGCCACGGGCTGTCGCTCGTCGGATTCTGGGGGCTGGCGTTCTTTTATCCGCTGACGGGCATTCACCACTTTCTCTACAGCCCGATTCCGCTCTTCTTGCAGCACGGAGCGGTGATTACGACCATCGCCATCGAATTCGTCGTCACGACGGTCATCATCAACTTCTTCGGCACGCTGGCCGGCCGCGGTGACACGCTGCGCACGAACTTGCCGATCCGTTGGTTCTACACCGGCATGGTGTTCTATTTCGTCACTTGCCTGCAATGTTCGTTTCAAACGACGCTGACGTTCCAGAAGATCATCCATTTCACCGACTGGGTGGTCGGCCACGCGCACCTGGTGATGCTCGGCGTCTTCGGATTCTGGCTGCTCGGCATCATCCTGTACCTGTGGCCGCGGCTCGTCGGCTCGAACGCCTGGTATTCCGACGTGCTGAACAGTTGGCACTACTGGCTGACGATGCTGGGCACGCTGATTATGTTCCTCGATCTGCTGGTGGCCGGGCTGATTCAGGGCTATCTGTGGCGCGATCTGTCGCCGTGGGAAGACTCGCTGCGGGCGTCGATGCCGTTCTGGCTGGTGCGGACGTTTAGCGGCGTGATGATCACGGTCGGTCAGTTCATGTTTTTCTGGAATTGCTATAAGTCTTGGCGCCTGGGCGCGCCGGCCGGCGCCCCGCGCCGCGAG
>JABWBJ010000296.1 GCA_013360595.1 Gemmatimonadaceae bacterium
GCCAGCTCCGACAACCGGCGCTCGGCCGCGACGACCCGCAGCTCCCCCAGGAGCGCGGCGGCGTTCCGGACGACGTACCAGCGGTCGTCGCTCAGCAGGTGCTGGAGCGCGTTGGCCGCCGCCGGACACTGCTTGAGGACCTCCAGATAGGCCCGGCGCTCGGACGACACCTCGCTGCTGATGAGGTTGTCGATGAGCGCGTCCGCCCCGGCCTCGCCCGCCTGCACCAGCACCCGCGTGCACGACGCCCGCAGGTCTCGGCGTTCCGGCAGGAGCCGCGCGATACCCTGCATCAGCACCGGCCGCTGCAGGCGGCGGATTCCCATCAGGAACGCCCGGCGGGCGTCGCCGTCGGCCAACGCCTCATGATGATCGTGGAGCCGCTCGAGGATGCGGACCAGATCCACCCACTGGCCACGATTCCCGAGATCCTCGACCGCCAGCATGACGTCGTCGACCAGGGCCGACGGATTGGCTGCCTTCACCGCGCCATCCAGCCGGTCGAGCAGCGCGGCAACGCCCTCGTCGGCGGACGCGTGCCGCATGAGCTGGTCCTGCATCATGACCTGCGAATCGCTCGCTCGCTTCGGGCGGGGGGCCGCCGCCGCCGCGCCGGCCGGCCCATCCCCGGCAATGGCCAGGACCGACGCCGACGGCGTTCGCACCGGCGCCGCCTTCGACGGAAACGCGCCGAGCGCGGCGCGACGAACGAACCCGGAAGAACCGATCTCCGCCGAAACGCCGGTGAGCGCCAGCGCCACGAGACGGGCGTCGAAGGACGCCCCTTCGTCGCCGGGGACCGGATCGGCCGCCAGGGCGCGCGCCACATCGGCGATCTCCCGCGCCGGGAGTGCCGGCTCGAACGACAGGCTGCGGACCGAGTGGGCCGCCATCCGCATGGCCAGTTCGCCGACCAGCCGGAGGGCTTCGTCCGCCGCTCCTTCGGCCGCGGCCGCCGCCACCAGCGACGCCAGATCGTGGAGCGAGAGCGTGGCGGGCTGGTTCGACAGCTGTGCCAGCGCGCTGCGCAACTCCTCCTTGTGAGCGTCCGGATGCTCGGGCTCGTGCACGAGGCGCGAGACCAGGCGGGCGAAGTGCGCTGCAAACGGTGAGAGCGCTTCCATTCGGGGACTGGCGCCGGGTTGAGGGCAGGACTCCTGACGACTGTAGGACGCCTCAGCCCGGCCCCGGGAAACGCCGCGCGCCGCCCCGGACCCGCGTCATGGTCTCGAGATCGTGGGCCCCTCGATGTGAAGGTCCAGGTTGTGGCTGGCGCGCACGCCGAACACCCCGTCCGTCGACACCAGCTTGCCGGGGCCGATCATGTCGGCCCGCGCCGCCGAAAAGACTTCCGTCCCGTTCACCGAGCAACCCACGCGGCCGCCGCGCACCCACAGCGCCACCTCGTCGGTCGCGCCGCGGTCGCTCATCTTCGACACCGACGCGTTCGCGGTCTTGCCCATCAGGGTGTGCGTGTCGGCGCCGTCGCGGTGACGGACCATGACCGTGCCGGTGCCGAAAACCACGCAATACAGGTAGTTCTGCCGTGGGCCGGTGAGGTCTGACCCGCCGATGAAGACGCCGTACGACTCCTCGTGCGTCGACGTGCTGCGGGGGGTCTTCGTCAGGCGCGCTCGCACGGTGTAGTCGCCCGTCGCCACGTTGTCCTGATGCCAGAGGATGGCGTGCGGGCCGTTCGTCAGGTGATAGCCGGTTCCCATCGCGACGAACCTGACGTCCGCGATCCTCTGCTCGGCCCGGTCGGTTCGCCCCTGCCAGCCTCGGACCTGAATGCCGCTCCCGGCCACCGCCCGGTCAGGGTCGGCGCCTGCCTGCGCGCTCGCGTTCGACGCCGTGACCGCCATCGCCATCGCCAGGACCAGGTGGTATCTCATCGGTGTCCCTCGTCGGTGAAAACCCGACCCAATCTAACGGCAACCTGTCGGACCCCGGCCAGTCGGCCGGGACGCTGCTTCCGGTCATCCCAGCGTCACTCCCGATGCCCTACGAACCCCTGCCAAAGCCGCGATCCCACGGCACCACGCGGACCACCACCGTCCCCCTGTACTGGTGCCGGTACGGTCGCGAGTCCGAGTCGCCGATCCTGGTGCTCCACGGCGGTCCGGGCGCGCATCACGACTACCTCCTGCCGCAGTTCCTCCGCCTCGCGCAGCACCACGAACTGGTGTTCCATGACCAGCGTGGCGGCGGTCGATCCCGCGAGACCGGCCCCGGGGAAGTCGGTTGGCAGCATCACGTCCAGGACCTCTCGCGCGTGATCGAGGAGCTCGCGATCAGGCCGCTCACGCTCATCGGATACTCCTGGGGCGCGCTCCTCGCGCTGCTCTACACCATCGAGGCTCATCGGCACGCGGGGCATGCCCTCCCGCAGCGCCTCGTCCTCGTCGACCCCGCCCCGCTCTCCCGAGGCTGGCGGGAAGCGTTCGAGGACGAGTTCGCGCGACGCCAGCGGTCCGAGGCCATCCGCGAGATGCGGGAAGACCTCGCCGCATCCGGCCTGCGCGAGCGCGATCCCGACGCCTGGCGGCAGCGGCAGTTCGAGCTCGGCGTCGCCCCCTACTTCGCGAACCCGGCGGCGGCCGCGGGCCTCACGCCGTTCCGCGTCACCGCGCGGGTGCAGCAGTCCACGTGGCAGAGCCTGGGCGACTACGACGTCATCGCCGACCTCGCCACCCTCCACGTCCCGGCCTTCTTCATTCACGGCCGCCATGATCCCATCCCGCTCGAGTCGACCGAGCGCGCCGCCGGTGCCATGCGCGCCCGGTTGCTCGTCCTCGAGGCGAGCGGCCATGTTCCCTACGTGGAACAGCCCGATGCGCTGTTCAGCGCCATCGAGCAGTACCTTGCGGAGCCGAGCCAGAACGCCGGGGAGCGCGATGCCCATCCATGAAAACGAAGAGGAGCTCTTCGTTGCGACGACCGAGATCGACGGCCGGACCTACAGTGTCAGCGTCCGCGTGGCGTTCGACGGCATCGAACATGTGGGCCACCTCCTGTTCCGCGACGCCGAATGGGAAGAGGATGACGGCCTCCGCGATCACGGCACCATCCCGGGACGAACGGCGCACGACGTCCTCGCGGCCGCCCGGGGACTGACCGATCACGAACTGGCCCTGCGCCACCGGCGGGCCGTCACCGAACGCCGCCGGTTCAACGGACTGCGCCTGGTCACGCAAGAGGTGCTGTCCCAGATCCGGTACCTGAACAAGGTCGCTACGTCGATGCGCGCCGGACTCCTGGGCGTCGACGAAGCCGCGTCGGAAATCGCCAACACCGAGCAGCGCCTGCACGAGATGGTGGGACAACTCCGCGTCTTTGCCGGCGTCGCCAGCCAGGACCCAGCCCCCTGAACCCCGAACCCCGAACCCCGAACCCTGAACCCTGAACCCTGAACCCTGAACCCTGAAGCCCGACGCCTCCTTCCCCATGTCCCCAGAGCTCGCCGCGCAGCGGTTGGGCGAGATCGCCCTGTTGCTTGAAGTTCGCGGTGAGAACCCGTACAAGGCGCGCGCCTTCACGAGCGCGGCCCGGACACTCCAGTCGCTCGAGACCGATGACATCGGCCCGCTCGTCCGGACCCGCGCCATCGCCGACCTCCCGGGGATCGGCGCGACGACGTTCGCCGTGCTGGCGGATCTCGTCGACACCGGCGACTCGGCCTATCTCGATGCCTTGCGTGAGGCGACGCCGGAGGGGCTCGTGGAGATGCTCCGCATCCCCGGCCTCGGACCGGCGCGCGTCCACAAGCTCCACGTCGGACTCGGGCTCGAGTCGGTCGCCGACCTGGAGGCCGCCGCGCACGACGGGCGGCTGGCCGCGCTCCCGGGG
>JABWBJ010000297.1 GCA_013360595.1 Gemmatimonadaceae bacterium
GTCCCGGCCGGCCGCGGCTCGGCGATCAGGTTCCCGCGCGGAATCTCCGGCGCCAGCGCCGCGACCGGGTCGACGAGCGAGGCGTTCGTGAGCACCAGCGTATGCGCCGGATCCGAGAGCGGAGCCATCCGGTCCAGCGTGTCCCGGAGGAGCGGCCGGTCGCTCGCCAGCGGGAGCAGCTGCTTGGGCCGGTGCGCCGTGCTCAGCGGCCAGAAGCGCGATCCGACGCCTCCGGCCAGCACGACGCACCACGCAGGAGAAGCGGCGCTCTCAGCTCTCAACGTTCACTCGCAACTCTCAACTCGCAACTCTCAACTCTCAACTCTCAACTCGCAGCGGTCCATCACCCTCGTCCTCGCCTTCCACCGACACCCCGGCCAGTTCCGCCGTCCGGCTGAGCAGGCGCTTGGGACTGAACGGCTTGGTCATGAAGTCGGTCGCGCCGAGCGTCATGGCCCGTTCGCGCTGCTCGGCGTGCCCGGCGGCGGTGAGGATCACGCAGGGGATCCCCGCGGTCCGTTCGTTCGCCCGCATGCGCGCCAGCACTTCGAGCCCGGAGACGTGCGGCATCATGATGTCGAGCCAGACCATCCGCAGGTCCTGCTCGCGGTCCAGCGCCTCCAGCGCCTCGAGGCCGTCGTGCGCGACGGTGACGCGGAACGGACCCTGTTCCAGCTTGATCTGGATGATGCGGGCGACGTGCGGCTCGTCGTCCACGACGAGCACGTGCGCGCGTTCCATGGTGGCGGACTCCATCAGACCAGCGACGCGATGTTGGCCCGGTGCCGCCGCAGGTCGTAGAGCAGGGAGCCAAGGTGGGCGCTGGGGTGGACGACGATGAGGAGGAGCGCGTCCGCGGACACGGCGGAGACGATCGCGTGGCCGCGTTCGTACTCCAGGACGACGGTCACGAGGGCGCCGCGTCCGGCGGCCCGGCCGACCTGTTCGGCGGCGGTGGCGACGGCGGGCGTCAGCGCCGCCAGGTGTTCGCCGTCGAGGGCCCCGTTGGTTCGCGTGTCGATCAGGAGCCCGTCCCGTCCCAGGATCACGACCGCCTCGACCCCGTCGCGTTGCGCGAGGGCCCGGACGAGGTCGTGAATGGTCGGCAATGGCGACTCCGCGGCAGTGGGGTCGGTCGCGCGAAGGTTAATCCGGGACAGGATGAAGTCAAGCGAGCAATCGCTTGAAGTATCACAGGTTAGGAGGTTAGTGTTCGCCGTGATCCTGAGCCGCCTTTCTCCCGTATCGCGCCTCACCGCCGCCCGCCGGCTGGTGGCCCTCACCGTGGCTGCCGGCGCCATTGGCCTGGCCGCCTGCGATGACCCGTTCGCGCCGCGCGCGACGACCCGCGTGCGCATCGACAGTTTCCTGGTCTACTCGATGTCGCAGACCCCGGTGACGGCGCCGGCCGCGTTCAACATCCTGCTCTTCACGCCGCTCCGCCTCGAGCCCACGTACGGCTACGACATCGTCTTCGACCTGGACGCGTCAGGCAATGTGGTCATCCTCCCCGTACGCCTCGTCGGCGGCGCGGTCACGGCAGGCCGCTCGGTCGGGCTGCAGAAGATCCAGGGATCGTACGAGGACGTGACCCGGGCGCCGACCCGTGGCTACCAGTACGACTCCACCGTGACGCTGGCGGTGAACGAAGGCGTGCTGGTGGAACTGCCGACCGATGCCTGCCAGTTCCAGACCTCGCGGGTGGTGTACGCCAAGCTGCAGATCAGCGCCGCGGACCCGGTGTCGCGGCGGATCGCGTTCCGCATCGCCTACGACCCCAACTGCGGTTTCCGGTCGTTCCTGCCGGGCATTCCGAAGGACTGAAGAGGCGGGAGGCGGGAGACGAGGGACGGGAGAGGTGGAGGTGGAGTGACGAAGCCTCGCACCTCTTCTGGTCTGCTCGCCCTTTGTTTCTCATCGCTCATCGCTCATCGCTCACCCATGCACCACCCCCGCATCTTCCGCGACAACGTCGACAGTCTCCGCGACGCCATGCGGCGCCGGCGGAAGCTGGACGAATTCGCACCCCTGATCGACCGCGGCGTGGCGCTGGATCTCGAGCGCCGGTCGGTGATTCAGGCCGTGGAGGAGCGGAAGGCGGCCCGGAACGCGAACTCGCAGGAAGTCGCCCGCCGCAAGAAGGCCGGTGAGCCGGCCGCCGAGCTGATGGCCGCGGGACGGCAGCTGGGGGAGGAGATCCAGCGCCTCGAGGGTGAACTGGCCGCCGCCGAGGCCGAGCTGAACGGCATCCTGCTCGGCATGCCGAACGTCACGCTGGCCGACGTCCCGGCGGGCGGGGAAGAGGCCAATACCGTCGTGCGGAGCTGGGGCATGCCGCGCCCGGCCGCGGGAGTGAAGCCGCACTGGGAGATCGGCGAGGCCCTCGGCATCCTCGACCTCCAGCGCGGCGCCAAGATCAGCGGCTCGGGATTCGTCGTCTTCCGCGGGCTCGGCGCCCGCCTGACGAGAGCCCTGATGAACTTCTTCATCGACACCCACGTCCGCGAGCACGGGTACGAGGAGACGTGGGTCCCGGTGGTGGTGAACCGGGCCTCCATGATCGGCACCTCGCAGCTCCCGAAGTTCGAGGAGGACATGTACGCCCTCAGGGATGAGGACCTCTTCCTCATCCCGACCGCCGAAGTCCCCGTGACCAACCTCTATCGCGACGAGATCCTGGACGCGGGGTCGCTGCCGCGGGGCTTTGTCGCCTACACGCCCTGCTTCCGCCGGGAGGCCGGCGCCGCGGGCAAGGACACCCGCGGACTCCTCCGCGTGCACGAGTTCGACAAGGTGGAGATGGTGCGCTATTGCACGCCGGAGCAGGGGGACGAGGAGCATGAACGCCTGACGAGGCACGCCGAGATCCTGCTGGAGCGGCTCGGGCTGCCGTACCGGCGCGTCCTGCTCGCGGCCGGCGACACCGGCTTCGGCGCCGCCCGCTGCTATGACCTGGAGTGCTGGGCCCCCGGCGTGGAGAAGTGGCTCGAGGTCTCGTCGTGCAGCACCTTCACCGACTTCCAGGCCCGCCGGGCCAACATCCGGTACCGTCCCGCCACGGGCGACAAGCCGCTGTTCATCCATACGCTGAACGGCTCTGGCCTGGCCTTCCCGCGCGTCATCGCCTGCCTGCTGGAGCACTACCAGCAGCCGGACGGTCATGTGACGGTCCCCGAGGTTCTGCGGCCGTACCTCGGCGTCGAGGTCCTGTGATCAGCGCCACGCGACGCTCGGCGCTCGGCGCGCGGCGCCTGGCGAAGGGCGCCGGTGGCTCGACGCCTGGCCCTCGACGCTGACGCATGCGTCGCAGCGTCTTCCTCGCCGTCGTGGCCGGCGTCGCGCTGCTCCTCGGCTCCTACGTCCTCTTCACGCAGCGCGTCATCGCCGAGCTCCGCGGCGAGGCCCAGCGCACCAGCGAGATGTTCGCCGAGGTGCTGGCCGCGCAGGACCCGAACGTCGATCCCGCATCCGCCCTCCTCGAACTCGCCAACCATATCCGCGAGTCCGGCGTCCCGATGATCGTCACCGACGCCGCCGGGAACCCCACCGCCGTCGCCAATCTCCCGTTCGACGAGGATGATCCCCGCGCCCGTGAGTGGATCCCCCGCCTCGACGCCCAGAACCCGCCCATCATGGCCCGCGGGTTGGGCACCAACCAGGTCATCCACTTCGGACACACCACGCTCGTCCGCGGCCTGCAGGTCATTCCGGTCGCGCAGGTCGTGATGCTCGCCGCGCTGCTGCTCGCCGGAGCGTACGCCGTGCAGACGCGCGCCCGCGCCGACCGCGAGCGCGTCTGGGCGGGCATGGCGCGCGAGT
>JABWBJ010000298.1 GCA_013360595.1 Gemmatimonadaceae bacterium
CAGATGTTCCGGAAGCGCACCGGGTGCGCGCCGAGCTGGCGCCGCGAACCCTGATCATCGGGGGGCGGTCGATGGGCGGGCGTGCGGCGTCGATGCTGGCGGCCGACGGATTCGACTGCGACGGACTGCTGCTCCTCGCCTACCCGCTCCATCCGCCGCGGAAGCCGGACCAGCTCCGCTCGGCGCACCTGCCGGCGATCCGGATGCCGGTCCTCTGCATCAACGGCTCGCGCGACGAGTTCTGCACGAAGTCGCTCATGGAGCAGGTGCTCCTGACCGTAGGCCCGAACTGGCGGATGCACTGGGTCGATGGCGCGGACCACGGCTTCCACGTGCTCAAGTCGTCGGGCCGCACGGACGCGGACGTGATGCGGCAGATCGGGGAGGTGGCTGGAGCGTGGGCGGGAGGGGTGTGATCGTGTATTCGCGATTCGTGACGGACACACGCCGGGGAGAATGCGTGGTCACCCGCGGGCGCTACCGCAGTTCGCGCAACCAGATGTTCCGGAAGCGCACCGGGTGCGCATGATCCTGGAGCCTGATCGGCAATCGCTCGGGATGCGCCTCGTACGGCGGGCGCGCGTAGTGGCCGGTGGGCCCCGTGAGCGTCACATGGTCCTGCACGAGCACGCCGTTATGCAGCACGGTCACGGTCGCCGGACGCAGGAGTCGGCCGGCGGCATCGAACCGTGGACCGCGGAAGATGATGTCGTAGCTCTGCCAGACGCCCGGGGGCCGTGACGCGTTGACCAGTGGCGGGAACTGACCATACTGCGCCGCCGCCTGGCCGTCCGCGTACGTCTCGTTGCCGTATGAGTCCAGCACCTGGACCTCGTAGCGCCCCATCAGGAAGACGCCGCTGTTCCCGCGATCCTGCCCGGTGCCACGCGGCGGGTCCGGCGTCATCCACTCGACGTGCAGCTGCGCGTCGCCGAACCCGTCGCGGGTCTGCAGGTCACCGGTCCCCGGACGCACCTCGAAGGAGCCGTCCCGGACGATCCATCGCGCAGGGTCGCCGTTCCCGTGCACCCATTTCGACAGATCACGCCCGTCGAACAGAACCACGGCGTCGCCCGGCGGCGGCACCGGGAGCGCCCCCGGACCCGGATCGACCACCGGTGGTTTGGGACGCTCGTTCGAGTGGATGGGCCAGTCCCGGCCCGCCTGGGCATCGCCGGTCCGCGCGCCCGCAAGCGCCGCGACGAGGACGAGGAGACGAGGCACGGGAAGCCGGAGGAAACGGAGCGACGGACGCACGGGAGCGGGAGGCAGGGGGAAGGAAGTCGACCCTCGAATCACGTATCACGAGACGAATCGCGTTTCAATCTGAGTATCAACCGCACTCCCCGCTGCCACGTGAAGAAGGCGTATCCCCACTGCACGAGCACGCTCAGGCGGTTCCGGAAACCGGCCAGGTACAGAATGTGGACGAACAGCCACAGGAACCACGCGGGGACCCCCGCGAACGTGAACCAGGGGAACTCGGCGATCGCGCGGTACCGTCCGATGACGGCCAGCTCCCCGTGGGTGTGGTACACGAACCGGCGCCGCTCCTCGCCGCGGAGGTCGGCGATGATGTTCCGGGCCGCGCGGCGGCCCATCTGCATCGCGCCCTGTGCCACCCTCGGCACCGGCCTGCCGTCGGGATTGGTCACGGCGGCCTGGTCTCCCACCACGAAGATCCCGGGGTACCCGCTGAGCGAGAGATCGGGCTGGACGTTCAGGTGGGAGGCCCGGTCCACGCAGTTCGGAAAGGCCGCCGAGAGCGACGACCCGCGGTTCCCCGCCGCCCAGAACACCGTCCGGGCCCGGAGCACCTCATCGCCGATCCGCACCTCCCCGTCGCCCACGGCGGTCACCGATGCGCCGAGGCGCACCTCGACGCCTAACGCCGTGAGGTCGTCCAGCGCGCGGGCCGACAGGTGCGCCGGGAACCCCGGGACCAGCCGTGGGCCGCCCTCCACCAGGATGAATCGCGCCGATGCCGGATCGATGCGCCGGAAATCCCGCCGCAGCGCCTTGCGCGCGATCAGGACCATGATCCCGGCCAGCTCCACCCCGGTGGGTCCGCCCCCGACGATCACCGTCGTCAGCCAGGCGTCGCGCTCCGACGCACTCTCCGCCAGCTCGGCGCACTCGAACGACTGCAGGAACCGGTTCCGGATCTCGACCGCATCCTCCAGGGTCTTCAGCCCGGGTGCGTGCGGCTCCCAGTCGTCGTGCCCGAAGTAGGCATGGCGCGAGCCGGCGGCCAGGATGAGGTAGTCGTACTCGAGGGTCTTGCCATTCGCGAGTCGCACGGCCCGGGCGTCCGGGTCGATCCCGGTGACCCGCGATGCGAAGACGGTCACGTTGCGCACCGAGCGCAGCAGCCACCGGATCGGGACGGCGATGTCGCTCGGCGCCAGCGCCCCCGTGGCCACCTGGTACAGGAGCGGCTGGAACGTGAAGTGGTTCGAGCAGTCCACGAGCGTGACGTCGACCGGGGCGTGCCGCAGCGCCTTCGCCGCCTCGATGCCCCCAAAGCCCCCGCCGACGATGACGACGCGTGAACGCTTCACGGCGACGCTGGAGTTCCGGAGGGCAGCCGACGAAGGTCACGCAGCGAGCGCATGCCTGAGCTCCGCATCGATTCAGGACTCACGCTTCACGACCGACACCGCCATCCCCGCGAGGACCACGGTCAGCGCCCCCACCACGTTGTGCCACAGGAACGCCACGCCCGGCGCCAGCCGCGACACGAGTCCCACCGCGGTCATGCCGGCGATCAATCCCCAGAAGGCGCCCGCGGCCCGCGCCTTCGGGATCATGGCCAGCAGGAAGACGCCCAGGATCGAACCGTAGAAGAACGAACCGAACCGGTTCACGACTTCGATCAGCGAACCCAGCGACCCCGCCTGGACCGCGACGAAGCAGGCGAAGAGCCCCCAGAACCCCGTCGCGATCTTCGACACCGAGAGATAGTGGGCGTCGCTGGCCTCGGGCCGGACCCATCGCCGGTAGAAGTCGATGACCGTCGCCGTGGAGAGCGAGTTGAGCTCGGCCGCGATCGACGACATCGCCGCCGCCATGACCGCCGCGATGAAGAGGCCCGCCATGCCGAGCGGCAGGTGGTGGAGCACGAAGCGCGGCATGACGTAGTTGACGTCCCGCGACGGTTCGCCGGTGACGCGGGCCGCCATGGCCAGCGCCTCGGTCCGGACCGACTGCACGGCGGAATCGGCGGACTGCAGGAGCGTGGCGAGGTCGGGGATCCGGCGCGGGTCGGGTCGGTTGGCGAGTTCCGCGGCGCGGTGGAGCTCGGGCAGCGGGTTGAGCTTCGGATCCGTCGCGATGGCGTAAGGCGTCGAACCCGCGGAGCGGATGTGGAGTTCGCGCTCGGGCAACAGGCCGAGGTCGCCGGCGCGTTCCATTTCGGCGAACAAGGTGGCGCGCAGCCGCGACAGCTCCGCGGCGTGGGCGGGATCGCCGGCGAGGTTGTTCACGTGCCATGGGTCGCGGACATTGTCGTAGAGCTCCTCGACGGGCTTGTTCGCGGCGAAGAAACGCGCGGGGGGGCCGGAGAGGCGCCCTTCGCGGTGAAGCTTCTCCCAGGCCCGCATGCTGGCGTGCTGCCAGTTGTAGCTCATGTACTGGCCGAACGGCACTTCCGGATGGAAGTTGCGATTGTACTGGAAGCGCGCGTCGCGGACGTAGCGGATCGTGTCGGCGCATTCGCCCTGCCGATCCTTGCCGCCAAAGACGTGAGAGCGCGGCGGCGCGGCGGCGGCGCCGAGAAACGGCACGCCCTGGAAGTGCGCGGGCA
>JABWBJ010000299.1 GCA_013360595.1 Gemmatimonadaceae bacterium
GGCCACAGGGCGCGTGACGCGCGAGCAGGCCCGCCAGGAGGCGCACTTCGCCGCGCTGCAGGTGGACCTGGCTCGCCGCCAGCTCGCGATCGCCGCCAAGGCCGACACGGTGGCCCAGAAGCGTTTCGAGGTGGCGTACAATCGCTACGTCATCGGCCGGATCGACGTCGACCAGCTGTACCTCGCGCAGAACGAGAAGGACCAGGCGCTGCTCAGCTACGTGCAGTCGTTGCGTGGGTACTGGCAGGCGCACTATCGGCTGCGACGAGTGACGCTGTGGGATTTCGAGCGGGGTGTGGGGATTGGGTGAAGGGAGGGTACGAAGGGAGGGTACAGGGTACAGGGTTCGGGGTTCAGGGAGGGAGAGGGGACAGTCAGAAGGGGAGGGAGAGGGGGCAGGCAGGCCGGCGGGTCCGAGGCAAGACCGACGTCAGAAGGGGCGGGAGAGGGCACAGTCAGAAGGGGCGCGAGAGGGGACAGACACAAGGGGAAGGTGAGGCAACCGCTGCCGCGTGGAATTGACAGGTGCTGCGTTGTAGCGGTGATGGGCATCCGCGCCGAGGCTGCTACCGTAGGGCATGACCTCTCCTCAGCCTTCCGGTGGTTCCCCCCGGATCACGAGCCATCGCGACCTGATCGTGTGGCAGAAGTCGATGCAGCTCGCGGCCGCCGCCTACCAGCTCGCCCGTCGCCTGCCGCCTGACGAGCGGTTTGGTCTGAGGGTGCAGATGCAGCGGGCGGCCGTCTCGGTCGTCGCCAATATCGCCGAGGGCCACGGCAGGCTGGGGAAGGGCGACTACGTGAGAGGCCTGTCGATCGCGCGCGGATCGCTCATGGAGCTCGAGTGCCTGATGGAGCTCGGGGCAACCGTCGGGTACTTCGACCTCGACGCCGTGCATCCGGCCCTGGCGACCGCCGACGAGATCGGTCGCATGCTCTGGGTGCTCATTCGCAAGCTCGGCGCTCGCGGAATCCTGCCTCGCACCAGCCTGTGATTCCTCGCCTTCCCTCCCGCACTCTCCCTCCCTCCCGCCCTCTCCCTCCCTCCCGCCCTCTCCCTCCCGCCCGCCTGCCCTCTCCCTCCCTCCCGCCCTCTCCCTCCCGCCCGCCTGCCCTCTCCCTCCCTGTACCCCGAACCCCGAACCCTGAACCCTACTTTACTCGTACCTCAACGCCTCCACCGGGTCGAGCCGGGCGGCGCGTCGGGCGGGGATGATCCCGAACACGATCCCGATCCCGATCGATACCCCCACGGCCCACAGCGTCTGGTTCAGCGGCGTCGCGGCGGTCGCGTTGATCGCCGAGCTGACGAGCCGGCCGAGCCCCAGCCCGACGACGATGCCGATCACGCCGCCGATCCCGGTCAGCGTGGCCGACTCCACCAGAAACTGGAACATGATGTCCCGCCGCGTGGCGCCCACCGCCTTGCGCAGCCCGATCTCGCGCGTGCGGCTGGTGACCGAGACCATCATGATCGCCATCACCCCGATCCCCCCCACGAGCAGCGCCACCGACGACAGCGACACCATCACGAGGAAGAAGGCGCCCGTGAGCTGGCTGAACAGATCCAGGATCTGGTCCTGCGTGATGAGGTCGAACGTGTTCCGGTCCGAGGGACGCAGCCCGCGCCGCTCGCGCAGGGCCACCGTCACCGCCTCCTGCGCCTGCTCCACGGTCACGCCGCGCCGCGGCTTCACCGGGATGAACAGCGCGTTCGTCTTGTCGATGTCGTACTGCTGGTCCATGGTGCGGAACGGGATGATCGCGCCGTTCTCCGCGCCCGGCGGCGTGAAGATGTTCTGGGCAGGGCCGTAGAGGCCGATCACTTCGCAGGGCCGTCCCCCGACGCTCACCGTCCGTCCGATCGGATTGACGCGGCCGAAGAGCCGGCGCGCGTGCGTCTCGTCCAGCACCACGACGTTGGCCCCCGCCTTCATCTCGTTCCGGGTGAACCAGCGGCCGACCACGAGCTCCCCGCCCATGATCTCGGTGAACCCGTCGTCGGCGCCGTTCAACGTCGTCGGCTGCGTCCGGATCCCCTGGTACTCGAGCCGGGCCAGGGTCTGCGCCCAGATGGCCGCGTACCCGACCTCCGGCAGCGACGCGATCAGGTCCGCCTCCGCTTCGGCCAGGTCCGGACGCACGCGGACCCACTTGGGCAGCGCGTCCGGATTCAGCGGCGTCTGCGAGAACACCTTCATCACGTAGAAGGTCGTCGGCCCGGCGATCTCGATGGTTCGCACGATCTGCTGCTGCACGCCGTTCACGATCGTCGCCATCGCCATCACCGTGCTGATGCCGATGACCACGCCCAGGATCGTGAGCGCCGAGCGCAGCTTGCTGGTGCGCAGCGTGGTCACGGCGACCGCGACGTTCTCCTGGATGGTGTCGACGAGGTTCATGGCGTGGCCCCGGGTCCCGGGACGCATGGCTGGCGGAGGACGCGCACGCTAATCGGCCCGCAGGGCGGCGATGGGGTCGAGGCGCGCCGCCCGTCGTGCCGGATAGACGCCGAACAGGATCCCGACCCCGGCGCCCAGCGCCAGCGCCAGGCCGATGGACCAGCCCGTAACGCGGGCCGGCAACGGGGACAGCTGGGCCACCAGCCCGGCCAGCCCCCATCCCCACGCCACGCCCAGCAGGCCGCCCAGGGTCGCCAGCACGACGGCCTCCGCCAGGAACTGCCGCTCGATGTCCTGCGAGCGGGCCCCGACGGCCTTCCGGATTCCGATTTCGTGCGTCCGCTCGGTCACCGACATCAGCATGATGTTCATGATCACGATCCCGCCGACCACGATGCCGATCCCGACCACGGCCGGCAGCACCGCGAACAGCACCTGCGTCAGCGTCTTCCAGAACGCCACCAGCGCGTCCGACGTCTCGATCGAGAAGTTGTTCTCTTCCGCCGGCCGCAGCCGGCGGGCGACCCGGAGCGCCTCCTCGGCCCGCTGCATCGCCGGCGCCACCTCCGCCGCCTCGCGCATCTTCACCGAGATCGTCGTGGTGTTGCGCCGGCCGTACAGCATCTCGAATCGCGTGATCGGCATCAGCACGAAGCCGTCGAACGACTGCCCCAGCACCCGCCCCTTCCTCGCGTTCACGCCCACGATCTCGAACTGCTCCCCGAGCACGCGGACGAACCGGCCCACGGGATCCACGTTCTCGAACAGGGTCTGGGCGATCTGCGCGCCGATGACCACCACCGCGCGGCGCTCCGCGACGTCCACGTCGGTGAGCGGGCGTCCCTGGGCGATCCGGTAGTCCTGCACGGTCTGGTACGCCGGCGTGACGCCGAGGATCAGGGCGTCGCCGAGCGAGCGGTTGCCCCACACCACGTCGGCCTGCGGCGTCGGCCAGCCGCTCTGGAGGCTGATGGCTTCCGCATCGGGAATCGCGGCCATGATCACGGCCGCGTCGTCGGGTCCGATCTTGGGCCGGCGCTGGGCCCGCCGCCACTCATCGTCGGAGAAGCGCGCGAAGTTGATCGGCGTGCGGCGGACCTGGAACGAGTTGGCGCCGATGATCGCCCCGGCCACGTTCTCCCGCACGTAGGCGTTCATGCCCTGGATGATCGCCACCACCGCCACCAGGAACGTCACCGATACGATGACGCCGAGCAGGGTGAAGAACGAACGGAGCTTGTTGGCCAGGATCTGGGCCAGAGCGGAGGAGACGACGTCCGTGAGCCGCACGGGAGAAAACTAGCGCCCAGCGCCCGGCGCCCGAATGCCGCAGGCCGGCCGGAGAAGGTACCGGCCCCGCGGCGTCGGGCGACCGGCGGTTGGCGCTCGACGCCGCCCTGCT
>JABWBJ010000300.1 GCA_013360595.1 Gemmatimonadaceae bacterium
GTACCTCACACGCGCGTTAGGCTCCGGCGCCGCCCAGCCGATCGACGTGCGCGCGCGCGAGGGAATCCACCAGGCGCGGCCGTAGCGCGTGCCGGCGCGGAAGACGCGGGCTGCTCCGGCCCCGGCGGGCGCCTGGGACTGGGTCTTCGCGCCGCGGCGGCGGGGCGAGAAGCGCTACTGGCTGGCCAAGTCGGAACCGGACGTCTTCGCGTTCGAGGATCTGTGGGCGCGCCCCGATCGGACCACGCCCTGGGACGGCGTCCGCAACTTCACGGCGCGCAACTTCCTGCGCGACGGCATGAGGCTCGGCGACCAGGTGCTGTTCTACCACTCCAACGCCGATCCGTCCGCGATCGTCGGGATCTGCGAAGTGGTGCGGGAGGCGTACCCGGACCACACCGCCTTCGACCGCAACGACCCGCACTTCGATCCGGGGTCGGATCCGGCCGCCCCGAAGTGGTTCATGGTGGACCTTCGAGCCGTTCGACGGCTGCCGCGTCCGGTAACACTCCCGGACCTGAAGGCGCGGAAGGAACTGGCGGGCATGGCGCTGCTCCGCATCGGGCGCCTCTCGGTCACGCCGGTGAGGCCCGAGGAATGGCGCGTCATCATGGCGATGGGCGATCGATGAGGGGCGACCGACCGCTCCGGCGATCTGCCTATTGCTCATTCCGGTCTTCCGTCCGACCTTCACGCCGGCTCCACACCGAGGCGTCATGTCCGAATCCCTCTCCCGCCGCGACTTCGTCGCCACGATAGGTTCGCTGGGCGCCGTCTGGCTGCTGGCCGACGAAGGGGACCGGCGTGCCGCCGCCGACCACGCGGCGCATCAGGTCTCGCAGCGACAGCCGTCCCTGTCGGTGCTGACGCGCGAGCAGGCGGCCGACCTCGAGGCGATCACGAGCCGCATCATCCCGACCGATGATTCGCCCGGCGCGCGCGAGGCCGGCGTCGTGTACTTCATCGACCGCGCCCTCGCCACCTGGGCGAAGGACCAGCGTCCGCTCTTCATGGACGGCCTGGCGAAGCTGCCGTCCGACGTGTCGGCGAAGTTCGCGGGCCAGTCACGCTTCACGGACCTGGCCCCCGCGCAGCAGGACGAGGTGCTGAAGAGCATCGAGTCATCGCCGTTCTTCGGCGCGATCCGCTTCGCGACCATCGCGGGGATGTTCTCGCTGCCGTCGCACGGGGGCAACCGGGACTTCGTCGGCTGGCGTCTCCTCGGCCAGGACAACGCGATGGAGTACAAGCCGCCCTTCGGCTGGTACGACACGCCCGCCAATCGCCGCGCCCTGCTCGGGGGGGACGCATGACGTCGCTGCAGCGCCCGGCGCAGGGAGCGTCCTCGCGGCGGTTCGCCACCGCCGACCTCGTGGACTTCGTGGTGGTCGGGTCGGGCGTGGCCGGCGGATCGGTCGCGCGCGAGCTCACCCGGCTCGGCCACACGGTCGTGCTCCTGGAGCAGGGACAGTTCCTGACGCGCGGCGATTTCACGCACGACGAGCTGGACGTGTTCTTCAACAACAAGTATGCGAACACGCCGCCGTCACACGTCCAGACCTACCGCACGTCGCCTGACGAGAAGGCCGAGCCGCGCCACTACCTGCTGTACGCGGCCACGGTGGGCGGGAGCAGCATGCACTACGCCGCGAACTACTGGCGCTTCCGGCCCGGCGACTTCGACGAGTTCTCGCGGCACGGCAACGTCCCGGGCGCGGCCATGGCCGACTGGCCCATCACCTACGACGACCTGGAGCCGTACTACACCGCGGTCGAGTGGGCCATCGGCGTGTCGGGGCAGGGGGGCGCCGACCCGCGGGACGGCCGCCGGTCGCGTCCGTTCCCGCTCCCGCCGCTGGACGTCACCGGGCCCGGCGTCCTGCTCGAGGTGGCGGCGAAGAAGATGGGGTGGCGGGCGATTCCGGCGCCCATGGCCATCGCCTCGCGTCCCTACAAGGGCCGAGAAGGGTGCCACAACTGCGGCTTCTGCTGGTGGTTCCCGTGCGAGTGGGGCGCCAAGTCCGGCACCAACTTCACCATGGTGCCGGAAGCCATCGCCAGCGGGCGGTGCGAGCTGCGGACCGGGTGCAAGGCGGCCCGGGTCGAGACGGACGATCGCGGCCGGGTCACAGGGGTCGTGTACTTCGACGCCGATCGGCGCGAGCAGCGCCAGCGCTCGCGCGCGGTCTTCCTCTGTGCCAACGGCGCCGAGACGCCGCGACTGCTGCTCATGTCGGCCACCAGCCGGTTCCCGAACGGGCTCGCCAACAGCAGCGGGATGGTGGGCAAGCACCTGATGTTCAATGGGAACACGGGGGGCGGCGGCGAGTTCGAGCACGCGGTCAACGGCCACAAGGGCGCGCCGGTGACCCGGATCGTGCTCGACCCGTACGACCTGCACGACCGCGGGCTCTACGGCGGCGGCGGCTTCGACTTCCGGTATCCGTTTCCGCCGATCCTGTCGGCCCTCAACATGCCACCGGACACCCCGCAGTGGGGGGCCGGCTACAAGGCGACCATCCGGCGCGTTCACACGCGTGCGGTCGCCTGTTTCGGCCACACGACGTCCCTTCCCGTGCCGACGAACGCCGTCGACCTCGATCCCGAGGCGAAGGATTCGTGGGGCCTGCCCGCGCTCCGCGTCACGTTCCGGGAGCACGAATCCGACATGCGGCTGTACCAGCACATGCACGAGCGCGGGCTCGAGCTGCTCGCGGCGGCGGGCGCCGTGCGCACCTGGGGAACGCCGCCCCCCGAGGACCCGGGGCTCGGCGTTCACTTGTTAGGCACGTGCCGCATGGGCCGCGATCCCGGGAGTTCGGTGGTGGACCCTTCCCACCGCGCGCACGACGTCCCCAACCTGTTCCTCGTGGACGGCAGCTCCTTCGTGACTTCGGGGCGGGGGCAGCCGACCCTCACGATCCAGGCCCTGGCCTTCCGCGCCGCGGACCTCGCCTCGAGGATGGCGAAGCGGGGCGAACTCGGCGCCTGACGCCTGCGGCGGCCAGCCCCCCGGCCGGCAACCCCGGCCCGGGGGCACTCGTCTAATGCGGGGCTCCCTGGCGAACTTTCGGCCAGCTCCGGACGCACCAACCTGTACTCCACGGGACCTCTTGACCCTCCGAGCGCGTAAGCTGTTGCTGCTGGCCGGGATGGCCGCCTGTGCCGCCCCGGGCTCCGAGGCCGCCTTCGTGCGGTCCGATTCGGGGAGCGCGGACACCGCGCGCCGGGCGGCGGGCGGGGCGGCCGTCGCGCGGATCGAGCCGAAGGTCTTCCGGGGCCAGTACTACCGGAACACCGACACGTCCACCTTCCGCCCCTGCGGGATCAGCGAGCCACTGCGGGTCCAGGGGACGCCCGAGGGCCGTTACCTGCTGGCCGAACGCCACCGGCTGGCTGCGATCTGGTTCGGGCGTCCGATGTTCGGCGTCTTCCGCGGCGTGATCGCGCTCGACACGACGGGGGCCGATGCGGCCGACAGCACCCGCGTGACCACCGAGCGGATCTTCTTCATCACGGGTGTGGATTCGCTGCGGGCCTGGCGGGTCTCCGATTGCGGGGGGAGCCGAAGAGAAGGGGGAGGGGGACGCGACTGATGGCGATGACGGTCCTGGAGCGCGCGCAGCCGATCCGCCTGCCGGCCGACCCCACCGCCCGCTGGGCGCTGGCCGCGACCGCGCTCGCCTACGCGGTCCTCTTCGCGCAGCCGTTCGTCAACACGGCGCAGGCCTGGTGGAACGATCCTGAGGCCGGGCACGGCCTCCTGCTCGTGCCGCT
>JABWBJ010000301.1 GCA_013360595.1 Gemmatimonadaceae bacterium
CAGGCGAGGACACGAGCGCCGTCCTCGCCGCGTTGCTCCCCGCCGGCAGCGCGGCGGCAGCCGACCCGGCGATCGAAGCGCTGCTGCCGGAGGCCTGGAAGGAACTCGCCGAGCGCACGCACGTCGGTTTCGACAGCCTCCGGGCGGCGGTGAGCCGCGTACGTTCGCCCCTCGCTCTCCGGGACACGGTCCTCGTGGGCGTGGCCCGCATCACGGGATCCTGCACCGCCTGCCACGAGGCCTTCCGCGTCACGGTGCGATGACGCCACCAGCGCACGCTCCCCGGAGCAGGGTGTCGCGACTCTTCCCATTCCCGCCAGGTCGTGCCATCGTCTGCCATCGAGCCGGTTGGTGCACACCAACCGGCACGCGGGACGTCGCTGGCACTCGTTCCGGGGTGCGCCCATGCCTGCAGGAAGAGCGGTGGTCGCCATCATCGTGCTCGCGGGGGCCGCGATCCGTGATCAGGATTCGGTCGCGGCGCCTCCCCGTGCACCGGATGTCCCCGTATCGGCCTCGACCGCCACGGGGGCGCCCTCAGGCGCGTCGTCCGATGCCTGGTTCGGCCTCGTCGGGGCCGCCCTGGGCGGGCTTATCGGCGTGGGTTCGACGGTCCTCGCCATCGCCGCCACCGATCGTCAGGCACGCCGCCAGCGGGCGGCCGCCCTCGAGGTCGCCCGACACACGATCATCGCCGAGGTGGTTGTCAACCGGCTCCTCATCCGCCAGGACCACGAGTGGATCCGTGACGAGAGGGGGCCGGCCGACCTGGCGCCGATCGAACGCGCCGCCATGTATCCGCCGCCCGCGGTGATCACGAGCGCGTGGGACGGCCAGGTTGGCGTTCTTTCCGAGGCGTTCACGCTCGACGAGATCGCGGAGCTGCAGCTTTTCTACCTCAGCGCCAGGTCCACAGTGAGCACACGGCAGACCCTGCACAGCCTGCTGGCCGCCGGTGGCAATCGGGTCGGGATGTTCCAGGCGTTCGACGTCTATGAAGCCTACGCCGAACGGGCCATCGCGTACGTCGTCCCCAAACGCCTGGAGAAGTACCTGCCGACCGCCGCGACCGCGAGCGAACCGTCGCGACACGGACCTCGAGCCGCCGACTGAACGAAAGCCGGGCGGTTGATCAGTCGAACCGTGGAGCAGTAGGTTCACTCCTGGTATGACGCACGTGGACATCGACAGCACGCGGCCGGTCCTCCTGCGCACGGTCCTCGCGGCCGTGGTGGCGGCCGCGTGTTCCGGTCCGGCGGAACCGGAGTACGCGCCACCCGAGTACGTGGACTGCGCCGTCTTCGACGACAGCCGCACCTCCCCGTACGTTCTGCCGTTTCCCGTCGGCCAGCGCATGCGGGTCACCCGCACCTTCACGCACTACCTCCCGTCGAACGGCGGCGTCGGCCTCTACGCGATCGACATCGAGATGCCGATCGGGAGCCCCGTCCATGCCATCCGTGCCGGCGTCGTCGTCGCCATCGAGGAGCGGTTCTCCGACGCCGATCACGCCGACTACCATGAGAACTGGGTGATGATCCGTCACGCGGATGGCACCGTGGCGCGCTACATCCACATCACCACCAACGGCGCCCTCGTCGATCTGAACCAGACGGTCGCCCAGGGCCAGCGGATCGCCCTGTCGGGCAACAGCGGCGCCTCCTTCGGGCCGCACCTGCACTTCGACGTTCAGACCTGCGGCCCGAACCTTCCCCCCGCGTACAACGCGCTCCCGTGCGGCATGACCAGGCCGCTATCGTTCCGGAATACCGAGCGCCACTCGTGCGGCCTGATCCCCGGGAAGACGTACCGGGCCGAACCGTTCGAGGCCTCCTCGACCGACCGGAGAGCAGGATGACGGAGCCGGCACGAGAAGCCAGCCGCGTTCACCGCTGGTACGCTCGGCCGGTCTTCTTCGTGGCCGACGTGCATCGCGCCGCGCGGTTCTACGTCGACACGCTCGGCTTCGACAAAGGCTGGCATTCAGGCGATGGGGCCGGGACGGTCTGCCAGGTCAACCACGGCGAGTGCGAGATCATCCTCTGCCAGGACGCCACGCGCCGCGACCGCGGGCGCCTCTTCATCGAGCTGACCGCGGAGGGATTCGCGGATCTGCGGCGGGAGTTCGCCGAGCGCGCGGTGCCGGCGAAGGAGACCTGGTGGGGGTACGACACGCTTCAGGTGGACGATCCCGACGGCAACGAACTCTTCTTCCCGCGCCCGGACTGACGTCGGAGGGCGCAGGCCGGGTGCTGGCGAAATGCGTGACCCAGGGATACCGTTTTCCCCTGTGAAGCGCCTCGATCCACGCCCTCCGATGACCATTGCGCCGCAACGCTCGCTGGCGCTGACGGCGCTCGGCGCCTTCCTGCTGCTGTCGAGTCCGTTGGCGTCGGCCGCCGGTCAGCACGCCGGCCACCATCCGGCGATCACGGTCCCCCCGGGCGCGACGTACACCGCGGCCGACGTGGCCTTCATGCAGGGCATGATCGCCCACCACGCCCAGGCGATCCACATGTCCCGCATGGCCGAGAAGCGCGGCGCCAACCCGCGCGTCCTGAGGCTGGCCGTCAAGATCGACCAGTCGCAGATCGCCGAGATCCGGCTCATGCAGCAATGGCTGCTCCACTACGGCCAGTCGGCGCCCGACACGTCGTCGTGGCGCACCATGACCATGCCCGGCATGCTGACGGAGCGGCAGCTGGCCGAACTCGAGGCCACGACCGGAACGGCGTTCGATCGCGCCTTCCTCCTGCTCATGATCCAGCACCACGAGGGGGCCCTGCAGATGGTGAAGGACCTCTTCGCCACCCCCGGCGCGGGACAGGAGGTGGACGTCAATGTCTTCGCCAACGACGTGGTGACGGTGCAGACCGCCGAGATCGGCGTCATGCGCCAGATGCTGTCGCAGTTGCCGCCTCCGTAGCGGCCGGCCCCACGGCCACCCCGCTGCTGCTGCGCTTTTCCGCCACGCAAGCTCTCAGCCTCGTCGTCCATGATGCCCACCTTCTCCAAGGCGCTCGTCCTCGCCATCCTCCCCACGGTCCTCGCCGCGCAAACCTATCCCAACCGCGAGGACCCGCGAAGCAAGCTCAAACCGGGCCGGCTCGACGCGGAAACGGCGCAGAAGGGCATGCGGCTCGTGTCCAACACGCCCAAGCCGCCGGCGTTCGACACCTCGCGCGGCCTCACGTTCGTCAACTCCGATCTCGCGTTCCGGGACAAGTACGTCTATCAGGGCAACTTCGCCGGCTTCTCCATCTGGGACGTGAGCGATCCTGCCAGGCCGCGGCTGGTCTCCACCGTGCAGTGCATCACGTCGCAGGGTGATCCGTCGATCGTCGGCAACCTGCTGTTCATTTCGGCCGAAGGCGGAGCCAACCGGAACGACTGCGCCAAGGGCGGCGTGCAGGATCCGAAGGACCACATGGCGGGCGTCCGGATCTTCGACGTCTCCAATCCGGCGCAGCCGCGCCTGATCAAGAACGTGCAGACGTGCAAGGGGTCGCACACGCACACGATTCTGCCGCACCCGCGGGACCGGAACATTCTGTACATCTACGTCTCGGGCAACCAGGGCGCGCGGCCGGCCACGGAGCTGCCCGGCTGCAGGGAAGGGACGGACCCGGCGGACGAATCGAACTCGCTGTTCCGTCTCGACATCATCAAGGTGGATGTCCGGAATCCGGAGAAGGCCGAAGTCATCGGCGGGGCGCGCATCTTCACCGGGCTCGATCCGGCGCCACGGGCCGCGAGCCGCCCGGCGCGCGGCGGC
>JABWBJ010000302.1 GCA_013360595.1 Gemmatimonadaceae bacterium
CTCGGGCTGGGCGTGGGTGGCCGCGTCGATGGCATCGCAATCGGAGGCCTCGGCGTGGGCGCGGGGGGTGGTGGAAGCGGCGTGCTCATCGGGGGGCTGGGCGCCGGCCTGGGCGGCGACTTCGACGGCCTGCTGATCGGCGGACTGGGCGCGGGAGTGGGCGGTTCGTTCCGTGGGATCGCCCTGAGCGGGCTGGGGAGCGGGTACGGCGGGGACTTCAGCGGCATCTCCGTCGCCGGGGCGGGGATCGGCGTTGGCGGGGACGCGACCGGAGTTTTCGTGAACGGCATCGGCATGGGTGCCGGCGGCACCATCCGGTACGTCGCGATCGCGGGATTCGGCGTGGGCGCCCCCCGGATCGAAGGGGCGGCCGTCGCCGGCGGGACGATCACCACGCCGCAGGCCCGGGGACTGATGGTGGCCGGCGCCTGGTTGCGCATCCGGGACCTCGAACGCAGGCGTCCGGACGACGACGGCAGTCGTGTGCGCTTCGAGGGCGTGGGCGTCAGCGCGTTCAACCAGGTGCTCGGGCACCAGCAGGGCCTAACGATCGGCATCATCAATTACGCCCGGTCGCTGAGCGGCCTGCAGGTGGGGCTTCTGAACATCGTCCGGGACAACCCGCCCGCGCGCCGGGCTCTTCCGGTGGTGAATTGGGGGACGGGCCGGGGTTAGGAGGAGCGCAGCGCGCAGAGCGGGGTGACCGGGTGAGCCGACGACAGCGCTACCCACCCTCCCCACCTCCCCACCCTCCATGCGCCTCTGGCCCGATCGGCGTCCCCGCCCCAGAATACGGGCCTGATCCTCCACGAGGCCCGTACCCATGCGCCAGTTCCGTCAGCACGTCCTTGCCGTCATTGCCATCGCCGGCCTCCCGGTTGCCGGGCTCGCCCAGGGCGGGCGCGGTGGCGAGCCCCCGAAGAACCTGCAGGTCCTGCCGAAGGACATGCCGCGCAACCAGGTGACGGCGCTGATGCGGACCTTCGCGATGGCGCTCGGCGTCCGCTGCGAGCATTGCCATGCCGAGGATCCGAACGCCGCGGCGGCGGCGGCGAACGCTCCGGCGGGTGGTCGCGGGGGACGCGGGGGCGGCCCGCAGCTGGACTACGCGCTCGACATCAAGGAGGAGAAGAAGATCGCGCGCGAGATGATCAGGATGGTCATGGACATCAACGGGAAGTACCTGCCCACCACCGGACGCACCATCAACGACTTCAACCGGGTGACGTGCGAGACCTGCCACCACGGCCTGGCGAAGCCGCGGACGCTGCGCGCCGCGCTCACCGAGACCGTGCAGGCCAAGGGCGCGGATTCGGCGATCGCCCTGTACCGGCAGCTGCGGACGCGCTACTTCGGCTCCGCGGCGTATGACTTCAGCGAACTGTCGCTCAACGAGACCGGGAACCAGCTGGGCCAGTCGGCCGACCATCGACGGTCGGCGATCGAGATCCTGAAGCTGAATCTCGAGTTCTTCCCCCAGTCGGTCCCGACGATGACGACGCTGGCGAACGTCTCGCTCGCCGCGGGTGACACCGCCGGGGCGGTGGATGCGATCAACAAGGCGCTGGCGATCCAGCCGGACAACAACCAGCTGCGGAACCTGCTGCAGCGGATCCGGCCGGGAGCGTGACTCGGGACTCGGGACTCGGGACTCGTGATTCGCTGACTCGACGCGACTTCCTGGGCCGTGCGACGGCGGCCGCCGTCCTCGGATCGACCGGCTTCTTCCCGAATCCGGACCCTGGTCGTGCCGAGTCACGGGTCACGAATCACGGAGCACTGTCCCCGATCGGCGTCCAGCTCTACACCGTTCGCCGCCACATGCAGGAGAGCGTGGAGCGGACGCTCGAGCAGGTGGCCCGGATCGGGTACCGGGAAGTGGAGTTCGCGGGGTACTTCGGCCGGCCGGCGCGCGAAATCCGTTCGCTTCTCGATGCGAACGGACTGACCGCGCCATCGGCGCACTCGGCCGACATGAGCGCGGTCCGGACCCGCTTGCCGCAGGTCCTGGAGGAGGCGGGGATCATCGGGCACCGATACGTGATCTGCGCCTCCCTGCCTCGGATGGAGCCGACCGCGGACGGCTTCCGGCGCCTGGCCGAGGAGTTCAACCGCGCCGGGGCCGAGGCGGCGAAGGCCGGGATCACCTTCGGGTTCCACAACCATGCCGGCGAACTGGCGCCGTTAGGCGACACCACGGGCTACGACATCCTCCTGGCCGAGTGCGACCCGTCGCTGGTGACCATGCAGATGGACCTGTTCTGGACGCGCCGGGGCGGCAGGGATCCGCTGGAGTTCTTCGCGAAGCATCCAGGGCGTTTCTCCAGCGTCCACGTGAAGGACATGGATGCGTCGGGCGCGATGGTCGACGTCGGCGCCGGGCAGCTGCCGTTCGCGCGCTGGTTCGCCCGGTCGGAACAGGCCGGGATCAGGCACTATTTCGTCGAGCACGACAGTCCCCAGGACCCGATGGCCAGCATCACGGCCAGCTACCGTCACCTGGCCTCGCTGAGGTAGCCTCGGCGCTGGGGCGCCGCGCCTACTGCGCCGCCGTCTCCCCCAGCACGCGGTCCATCGTCGCCGCAAGCTGGTCCGCGTCCCGGCGGTCGAAGCAGAGCGGCGGCTTGATCTTGAGCACGTTGTGATGCGGCCCGTCGGTGCTCACGAGGACGCCGGCGTCGCGCATCCGGTTCGCAACGTACGCGGCTACCCGGCCCGCCGGCGCGCGCGTGTCGCGGTCCTCGACCAGTTCGACGCCGAGGAAGAGGCCGGTCCCGCGCACGTCCCCCACGGCCGGATGGCGTCCGCCGAGATCCCGGAGCCGGTCGGTCAGGTACGCGCCCGTCTCCCGCGCGCGCTCGCGCAGCCCTTCGCGTTCCATCACGGCCAGCACCTCGCGCCCGATCGCGCACGACACCGGGTTGCCGCCGAACGTGTTGAAGTACTCCATGCCGTTGGCGAACCGCGCCGCGATCTCCGGCGTCGTGACCACGGCGCCTAACGGATGGCCGTTCCCCAGCGGCTTCCCCATGGTGACGATGTCGGGCACCACGCCCTGCGCCTCGAAGGCCCACCAGTGCGTGCCGACGCGGCCCAGCCCCACCTGGACCTCGTCGGCGATGAAGACGCCGCCGGCGCGGCGCACCCGCTCCACGGCGCCCGCCACGAAGCCGGGGGGCGCCCGCACCATTCCATCGCTCGTGAGCCCCGTATCGAGGAGCAATGCGGCCACGTGGATCCCGCGCCGCGCGAGGCGCTCGATCGCCTCGTCGACCTCCCGGAGGCAAGACGCGCACGCCTCCTCCCCGGAGCGCTCGCCGGCCACGCGATAGGAATCCGGCGCCGGGATCGCCTCCACCCATCCCGCCCGCGGCTCCGGATTCGGGTACGACGGCGAGAGGAGCGCGAGCGCCGACGTGTTGCCGTGATAAGCGTGGCGGGTCACGATCACGCCCTCGTGCCCCGTGCGGGCGCGCGCGACGCGCAGCGCGAGCTCGTTCGCCTCGCTCCCGGTGCAGGTGAACATGACGCGGTCGAGCTCGGCGGGCAGCAGCGAGAGCAGCCGCTCCGCATACTCCAGCACCCCCTCGTGCAGATAGCGTGTGTGCGTGTTGAGCAGCGCGGCCTGCCGCGCGAGCGCCTCCACCACGCGTGGATGGCAGTGGCCGACCAGCGGCACGTTGTTGTACGCGTCCAGGTACGCGCGCCCCTCGGCGTCATGGAGCCAGACGCCCTCGCCGCGGACGACAACG
>JABWBJ010000303.1 GCA_013360595.1 Gemmatimonadaceae bacterium
CCCTCCGCCCGGGGCGATCGCGGTCACGCCGGCACGCGCTCCGCCTGGCGGCGGGCGCCCCCGCCGGTCTCCGGCTCGATCTTCTGCTCCTCGTGGTACTCGTAATCGGTGTTCACGGCCCAGACGTCGTGCGACGCGCCGCGCATGTTCTGCACGGCCATCATCGCGGTCAGCATCGAGTGGTCCTGGTTGTTGTACTTGTGCATCCCGTTGCGGCCGACCGTGTGCAGGTTGGAAATCGGATCGATGAACTCGCGCAGCGCCGCCAGATGCGCCGCATAGGTCGAGTCGTAGACCGGATACGCCTTCGGCATCCGGACCACGCACCCGTCCCTCACCAGCGCGGGATCGGCCAGCCCCAGCTCGCCCAGTTCGCGCTTCGCGAGTGCCACGAGGTCGGCGTCGGCGCTGGACCACAGGCCGTCGCCCTCGAAGCAGAAGTACTCGAGGCCGAGACAGGTCTTCCCCGGTTCCGGGACCATGGCCCGGCTCCAGTTGTTGAAGTTCTGAATGCGGCCGACCTTCACGCCCGGCGTGTGGATGTAGATCCAGTTGTCCGGGAAGATATCGTCGGCGTCGATGATGAGGGCCACCGTGAGGAAATCGCGGTAGTTCAGGCCCTCGCCGGCGGCGCGGATCGCCGGCGGCGGCGCGGGATGGAACGCGCGCGCCAGATTGCGCAGCGGCATCGTGGAGATGAAGTGATCGCCCGTGATGCGCCGTTCACCCTCCGGCGTGTTCGCGATGACTGCCGCGATCCGCCCGTCACGGTGCTCGATCCGCTCGACCGCGTGGCGCAGGAGCACCGCCCCGCCGAGGGCGCGGATCCGCTCGACGGCGCTCTCCCACATCTGGCCGGGACCGAGCCGCGGATACTGGAACCGGTCGATGAGGGTCTTGATGGTCTCCGACCGCCGCTGCAGCTGGGCCGCGTTGAGGATCGCCTTGGCCAGCGACAGCCCCTGAATGCGCTGCGCCGCCCATTCGGCGCGGATCTCGGTGCAGGGAATGCCCCAGACCTTCTCGGTGTAGGTCTTGAAGAAGATCTCGAACAGGCGCTTGCCGAACCGGTTGGTCACCCACTGCTGGAGGTTCTCCTCGACCGGATACGGCCTGAAATGCCATTTGATGTAGCTGGCGACACACAGGAACGTGTTCCAGAGCCCGAGGCCGAGGAGTGCGTTCTTCGCCTTCAGCGGATAGTCGAAGTACTTGCCGCTGTAGTGAATGCGCGACAGGCGGGGCACCTGGATGAACTCGGGGCCGAGGATCTCATGCCACAGTTCTTCGACGGGCGCGATCTTGGTGAAGAAGCGGTGGCCCCCGATGTCGAACCGGTAGCCATGGTACTGCGCCGTCCGCGAGATGCCGCCCACGACCTCATCGGCCTCGAGCACGGTGACGCGGACGCCGTCCCTGGCGAGCAGATAGGCGGCCGTGAGTCCCGCGGGACCGGCACCGATAACGACGACCTGGTCCCCGTCCCTGAGCCGATCGACCTTTCTCGACGGCGTTCCCGGATTCGCGCTCACGTGTGCCTCAGCCGCCCCTGATGACCGGTTTCCTGTTCGCCGCCGGAGGACTTCAGGAAAGCGGCTGGAATCTTGACACCCCGACGACGAGTCTGAAGGAAACCGGCAACCTGTGTCCGCTCATGGCAAGTCCCAGCGGCGCGAAGGCACTTCCGGCCCGTTCGTCCAGCGGGCCCCGGGGCGTGAGCGCGGCTAGCCGGCGGCGGCCATCTCGATGGCCGCGACTGCCGGGCGTCCGTCGAGTTCTCGCGGTCTGGCAACGTCGGCCAGCGTGGCCCTGTGGGGCATCATCGAGTCCATGACGACCGCTTCGGCCGGCAGCGGGACCTCGCTGCGCCGCGGCACCACGGAGCGGAAGGCGGCAATCCAGGTCGCGTCCCCGACGTCCGCCGCATCCCGGACGGCGACGATGCTCCCCGTGGCCTTGCTCATGCCGAGGTCGCACATCTCGGCCCGAGTGCTCCCGAACGGCGCGCGGACGAGTTCTGCCGAGTCTCCGAGGAGCGTGGTCCAGGAGGGTTCGGCCTGGGGAGAAACCAGAACGAACTGGACGCTCAGGTCGTCGCTGGCGCGTCGCAGCGTTCGTCCGACCTCGGCGGTCGACACCGCCGGACTCGACAGTACGACCACGGAGAGTGAGGCACCCGCCCTGTTCGCGATCGTTCCCGAAGCCCGCTGACGTATGGACGGCATCGACTCGTTCGATGTTGGCGCTGGTTGCACGACCTGTTGCGCCACTCGCGATGCAAGGTCGCTGCCGTGGCGGCGAACGCCGCCGCGCGACGCCTTAGCAGCCTCTAACGTTCCGCCAGTCAACGTGTTGGAGCGGCGTTTAGCGCTGTGGAAGGAGCACAGTATGTGATCGACCGTTCGGGCGTTGTGGAGACGTCGCTACACACTCCCTTGCGGTGTTGTCCATGCGCCACTATCAACCCGCGAGCCGAAGTCGTCACGCGCAAGGACGCGACGGCAGGATGGCCGCCGGGTCCGCCACCGCGAGCGCAGGGTTGTCGTGGTCCAGCGGTTGCTCGTCTTCTTGCCTGATGCCCATGCACGCAGGATGACCAGGGGGGTCAGTGACCACTGAACGAGGATCGGATGCCGCCGGCGCTACGGGAGCGGTCCGGACCGACCCGGCGCAGGCCCGCGGCGGGTCAGCGCTCGCGTGGCTGCGCGCGCTCCGGCCGGAGCAGTGGCTGAAGAACGGATTCGTGCTGTCGCCGCTGGTCTTCTCCGGGAAGGGGACCGACCTGGTGGCGATCGAGCACGCGGTGGCCGCCTTTGCCGCGTTCTGCGCCGTGGCGAGCGCGGTATACCTCGTGAACGACGTCGTGGATCGCAACGCTGACCGGCAGCACCCGCGGAAGCGCCTGCGGCCCATCGCGGCAGGGCTCATCTCGCCGGGGCTGGCGACCGGGGTCGCAATGGCGCTGGGCGCAGGCGGCCTGCTGATCGCATGGTACGCCAGCCGCGGCGTCGTCGGTGTGCTGGCCGTCTACCTCGTGGTCAACGCCCTGTACGGTCTCTGGCTCAAGCAGGTGGTGATCATCGACGTGTTCGTGGTCGCGTCGTTCTTCATCATGCGACTGGTCGCCGGATCCTCGGCGGTCGGCGTACGTCCCTCGATCTGGCTGCTGCTGTGCGGCGGCCTGCTCGCGCTGTACCTCGGATTCGCGAAGCGCCGGCATGAGCTCATGCTGCTCGGCGCCACGTCACCGTCGCATCGCGCCGTGCTGGCCGGCTACACCACGCCCTTTCTGGATCAGCTGTCGGTCGTGCTGCTGTCGGTGACCGTCGTCTCGTACGTGATGTACACCCTGGAGTCGGAGACCGCGCGCGCGGTCGGCTCGGACGTCCTGTCCTACAGCATCGTGTTCGTGCTGTATGGCGTTCTGCGCTACCTCTATCTGGTCCAGCGCAACGAGGGTGGGAATCCCTCCGAGACGCTGTTGACGGACCGGAGCCTGCTCGCCGCCGCGACGGCGTGGGCTGCCTACTGCGTCTACGTCATCTACATCGCGTGAGCCGCCGGTGACGATCCTCGACGCAGGACCTGAGCGGCCATGAACGGCCCGCGTTCCCCGGCCACCCGATCCGCGTGGCCAATCGTGCTGATCGCGGCCCTGGCGGCGCCGCCGAGCGTTATCACGCGGCTGCTGCCGGGGGCCTTCGAGGCGTCGCCGGCCGACCTCCGGGCCG
>JABWBJ010000304.1 GCA_013360595.1 Gemmatimonadaceae bacterium
CCTGCGCCAGCCAGCGCACGTCGTCCTCCGCCGGGTCTGCCGTCGCCGCCTGCACGTACGACTGGAGGGCGCGGCGGCGCTGCTCCGCCGGCGACGGTCGACCCAGCCACCACGACACCGGGAGACCCTCAGGCCTGGAGCACGGGCAGCCCCACCCGCGACCGCACCGCCGGTTCATCCTGCAGCAGGTCGGCCAGGTGCACGCTCTCGAGCGCGTCGTCGATCCGCTGCTGCAGCATCATCCAGACCGGGCGGATGCTGCAGTTGGACGAATCGGCGCAGCGATCCTCCGCCACCGGATGCGTCAGGCACCGCACGTCGAACGTCGTGTGCTCCGAGGCGGAAACGACCTGCCGCACGGAGATGTCGCCCGGGTGGCGCGCCAGCACGTAGCCGCCATGGGCGCCCCGCACGCTGGTCACGATGCCCGCGCGCCGCATCCGCAGGAGGATCTGTTCCACGTAGTCCGCCGGCAGCCGCTCCTGGGCCGCGATCTCGCGCCCGGTCACCGGCCCATCCCCGAACCGGCGGGCGAGGTTCAGAGCGCAGATCAGTCCGTACTCGGCCCAGGTCGTGATTCGCATGGCAGGGAAACTAGCGTTCGCGAGGCGGGGCCGGGATGGTCAGCCGCCCGCCGGCGCCGGACCGTGCTTCCCGCCCGGAACCCCGATCTCCGTCATCTTCCTCAGATCCAGCACGTCGTCGATCTCCTCCGCCGGCAGGACCCGCTCGCGGCGCACGAGGTCGCGGATCAGCACCCCCTCCTTCACCGACCGCTTGCTGAGCTCGGCCGCCGCGGCATAGCCGATCTGTGGCGCGAGCGCCGTCGCCAGCGCCGCCGAGCGCTCCACCCAGTACTCGCACATCTCCCGATTGGCCTCGATGCCGCGCACGCAGCGCTCGTCGAGCACCCGGGCGGCGTTGGTCAGAATCCGCAGACTGAGCAGCACGTTGTGGGCGATGACGGGCATCATCACGTTGAGCTCGAGCTGCCCGTGCTCCGCGGCCACCGCCACCGTCGTGTCGCAGCCGATCACCTGGAAGCAGACCTGGTTGACCATCTCGGGGATCGAGGGGTTGATCTTCCCCGGCATGATCGAGGACCCCGGCTGCACGGCCGGGAGGCGGATCTCGTCGATGCCGGTCCGCGGCCCCATCACCATCAGCCGCAGGTCGCTCACGATCTTGCTCAGGTCGATCGCCAGCACCCGGAGGGCCGCCGAGAAGCCGGCCGCGTCGCCCATGCTCTGCATGAGCTGGACGCGGTCCTCTCCGATGCGCAGCTCGAGGCCCGTGATCTCCCGCAGATACCGGTTCATGAGCGCCGGGTACTCGGGCTCGACCGTGACGCCGGTGCCGACCGCGCTGCCGCCGATGCCGAGATCGCGCAGGTAGTCCGCCGCCTGGACGACGCGGCGAAGGGCCCGGTCGATCGTGCCCGCGTACGCCGCGAACTCCTGGCCGAGGCGGATGGGCATGGCGTCCTGCAGGTGGGTGCGCCCGGCCTTGGTGATGCCGTCGAATGCCCGGCCCCGGTCCTGGAACGCATCGCGCAGCGCCTCGAACGCCGACACGAGGCCGCCGAGCTCCGCGAGGCAGGCGAGCCGGATGGCCGTCGGAATCGTGTCGTTCGTGCTCTGCGCCATGTTGACATGGTCGTTCGGGTGCACGGGCTGGTACGTGCCCCGCCGGCCGCCGAGCAGCTCGTTGGCCCGATTGGCCAGGACCTCGTTCGCGTTCATGTTGTGCGACGTGCCGGCCCCGGCCTGGTACGGATCCACGACGAACTGGTCGTCGTGGCGCCCGGCCAGCACCTCGTCGGCGGCGGCGATGATCGCGTCGGCCAGCGTCGCCTCGAGGCGGCCGGTCTCGCGGTGCGTCATGGCGGCGGCCTTCTTGATCCAGACCTGGGCGGTCACGAACGGCTTGAGCGGCCGCAGCCCGCTGATCGGGAAGTTCAGGACCGCGCGGCGGGTCTGAACCCCGTAGAGGGCTTCGTCGGGAACGTCGAGGGAACCCAGGGGGTCCTTTTCGGTGCGCACGAGACTCGGGGTGATGGGAGGAAACACGAGGGGCGACGGCGTCACTCGCCGTCGCCCCCCTCACGCGCCTGGCTCCCGCGCCGTTCGATCAGTTGGGCGGCGGCGTCGGAACCTGGTACGTGGAGATGACGCCGAGATTCGCTTCGCCCGCACCAACGTAATGCGTCCGCAGGCGCGTCACCACTACCGCCTTGTTCCCAGGCGCCGACGACCAGTTGGTGTGCCACCGGAACGGAATGGAGTCGACGCCGTCATCGACGAACGTGCAGAGCACGTTCCGCGTGAGGATGCCGGGGTTCTGGATGGTCTCGTAGCGGAGCGAAATGACCATCGCGCTGTTGGGATCCTGCGGAGCGCTCCAGGTGAGGGGGATGGCGTCGGTGCCGGCCGGCACGTCGATATCGGCGATCGCGAACGCCTCGGCGGTCTTGGCGCGGATCGTACCGGCGGGGAATCCGCCGGAGGCGCCCGTGATGGTGATGACGATGCTGTCGCCCGGGCTGTAGGAGACGGGCCCGGCGGGGTAGTAGGCGATGCCGTCAATGGTGGTCGTGCGGTCGAGCGCGGTGGGAATGCCGCCGATCGTGGTGGAGACGCTGGTCCCGGCGTCGAGGTACGTCACGCCCCGGAGATCGTTATCGGTCATCAGGACGCCGTCCGCGCAGGTGTCAGCGGTGAACGACGCGTTGGGCACGGCGCCCAGGGCGCCCTTGAAGAAGAGCCCCTCGATGCTGGCGAAGTGCGCCCCGGCCACCGACCGCTGGGCCGAGACGGTCACGAACCCCCACGTCTGCTGGGTGTTGATCCCGGACAGGGACGTGTCGCAGGCCACGACCGCTCCCGTGGCCAGCACGGTCAGGATCCAGGTCCAGCGGGATGGCGAAGCTTGACGGCGCATCGGTAGGAATCAGGAGAGGGGAATCCGGCCGGCATGGACCGGCCACGGGGTGAAATCTGACAGCGGGAAGCCGGGATCGCGAGCGGTGCGGCGGTTCGTCACGGCCCGTCCCGGCCGTCGAAACGCGCCGGCCGGCGGCGCCTAACGTGGCATCCCGGTCAGGAGCTCGAGGATGAAGGGGTTGGTGCGGCGCTCCTCGCCGATGGTCGTGGCCGGACCGTGCCCCGGCAGCACCCGCGTCTCCGGCGCCAGGGCGACGAGGCGCTGGAGGGACTGCGCGAGCGCCCGGGGGTTCCCCAGCGGGAGGTCCGTGCGGCCGATGGACCCGGCAAAGAGGCAGTCCCCCACGAGCGCGATCCCGTGCCCGTGGATGACGACGTGACCCGGTGCGTGCCCCGGCGTGTGCATGACCCGGAAAGACAGCCGGCCGAGCGCCAGACCCTGACCTTCCTCCAGCCGTCCCGCCGGCGGCTCGTCCGCCTCGAACGGGAGCCCGTACGATGCCGCCTGGAAGGGCCCCGCCTCGAAGAGCGGCAGGTCGGCCTCATGCAGGAACACGGGAACGCCGAAGTGGCGGCGGACGGGACCGACGGCCCCGATGTGGTCGAAGTGGGCGTGGGTGAGCCAGATGGCGCGCAGACGCGCGCCGGACGACTCGACCGCCTCGATCAGCCGCGCGGCGTCGTCGCCCGGATCCACCAGGGCCGCCTCGCCGCTCTCGGCGTCGGCGACGAGGTACGCGTTCTCGAGCAGCGGCCCGGTCTCGAACGCCGCGACCT
>JABWBJ010000305.1 GCA_013360595.1 Gemmatimonadaceae bacterium
CTCGTCAGGCGGCACGTCTACGCCGAGCCGGGCGAAGGTGACCTGGCGATGGGCGGGATGCCCGCGGCCGAGCGCGCGCGGCTGGGAGAGGGCACCCACCCCGAACCGCGCGAGTCGGGTGAGCTGCTCCGGTTCGCCGAGGCGGTGCGGCGCACGCTCGACCACGAATTGTCGGCCAACCCCCGCCTGCTGGTCTTCGGAGAGGACGTCGGGCTCAAGGGCGGGGTGCACCTCGTCACGGAAGGACTGCAGCGCAAGCACGGCGTGGCCCGCGTCTTCGACACGAGTCTCTCCGAGGAGGGCATCGTCGGCCGCGCGGTCGGGATGGCGATCGCCGGCCTCGTGCCGGTCGCCGAGATCCAGTTTCGGAAGTACGCCGACCCCGCCGCCGAGCAGCTCAACAACTGCGGGACGCTCCGCTGGCGGACGGCCAACCGGTTCTGTGCGCCAATCGTCGTGCGGATGCCGGGCGGCTTCGGCAAGGACGTCGGCGACCCGTGGCACAGCCTGAGCGGCGAAGTGCTCTGGGCGCACGCCATCGGCTGGCAGGTTGCCATCCCGTCGAACGCGTCGGACGCCGTCGGACTCCTCCGGACCGCCATGCGGTCGCCCAATCCCACGATCTTCTTCGAGCACCGCTCGCTGCTCATGACCAGCGACGGAAGCGCCCGCTATCCAGGCGACGACTACGTCATTCCGTTCGGTGCGGCGCGCGTCGTCCGGGCGGGGACCGACCTGACCCTGGTGACGTGGGGGGCGATGGTCCATCGCTGCGCCGAGGCGGCCGACGCGAGCGGCGCCTCGGTGGAGCTGCTGGACCTCCGGACGATCGCCCCGTGGGACCGCGCCGCGATCCTGGCGTCCGTCCGGAAGACCGGGCGCTGCCTGATCGTGCACGAGGACACGCTCACGGCCGGCTTCGGCGCCGAGATTGCCGCGGTGCTCGCCCGTGAGGCGTTCTGGCACCTCGACGCGCCGGTGGATCGCCTCTGCGTCGAGGACGTGCCGATGCCGTACCACCCCGACCTCCTGAACGCCGTGCTGCCGTCGTCGGACCGCATCGCGGCGCGGATCACCGCCCTGCTGTCGGCCTGACGCACCGGGCTCAGGCCGTGTCCGCCGGCACGACCAGTTCGCCAAGCTTCCTGGTGTGGATCACACGGCGGAGCGTGGCCCGGGGCCCGAAGTGCAGGAGGAGCCCGACCTCCTTGCCGCTGGCGCGCAGGTAGTTGAGCAACTGGTAGCGCTCGGCGTCCGTGGGGCTCTCCCCGGCGCCGACGCCAACGACGACCGTGTCCGCGACGACCAGGTCCGCGCGATAGGTGCCCACGGTGACGCCCCTGAAGTACACCGTGACGGGGACCTCGCGCGCGACGCCCATGCGGCGCTGGAAGAGCTCGATGGCGAGAGCACGCACGTAGACCGACGCGGCGAATCCGTACCCGAGCTCGTTGTAGACCGCGTAGAAGGCGGCGATGATCTCCCCGGTGATGTCGCCGTGCAGCAGCTCGGGGCCGTGGGATCCTCCGAAATGCGCCGTTTCCTGGCGTTCCGTTTCCGTGTCCTGCCGTTGCGTTTCCATGGATGAACTCCTCGTCCGGGTTCGATGCGCCAGGATAGGCACAACGGGCGGGCAGTCCATCATCGCGGCAACGCGCCCCCTATCAATTCCGCGCGCGTGGTTAGATTCCCGGCAGGCACCCACCGGGAGAACCCGATGCGCGCGCGCCGACTGGTTTTACTGCTCAGTCTCGTTCTCCTCCCGCCGGCAGCCTTCGCCCAGGGCGCGGCGTCCTGCCCGGCCACGGCGCCGGATGCGCTGGCGCCGTTCGACTCGACCAAGGTGGCGTCCCTGGCGGGGGTGTACGAGGTGGAACTGGTCGACACCACGAGCCTTCGCGGGCCCAGTGTCAAGCACCGTGGCCGCCTGACGCTGTGGTTGCAGGACACGCCACCGTCCCGACCGGGGCTGACGCCTCGTCCACTGCCATCCGGAGGCAAACTCCTGGCCGGCGCCTGGGATGCTCAGGGCGCGGACACGGGATCGTACTGGCAGCGCATGGCGCAGCGCGACCATCGGTCACCGGGCGTCATCTGGACGATGGGATTCCTTCGGCTCGGCGACTTCGGCAGCAGCGGCCTGAGCCTGTACGTCACGGCCATGAGCGACACGGAACTTCGGGGCCGGTGGAACAGCGGGAGCGGGATGGGCGTGACGGTCGACTTCACCGGAGCGCGAACGCCGGAGTCGGCCGGGTACTACTGCGCGCGCCGGCTCCCGTAGCCGCGAAGCGGCCCGGCAACCGGCGAACCCCAGGGAGAGCACCCGGCTGGCGACCTGACCGGAGGCACCCGTGGCGACAGCCGGCCGGGGTGATCACCTCACGGCTGGCGGCCGGGGGGCTCCAGCCGCCACCACCACTGCGCCGGCAGCGGCCGCTGCCGCGGCCAGACCTCGTCCAGGGTGTTGGCGTCGTAGAGCCGTCCGTTCTTCATGACGTAACGCAGCGAGTTGGTGTGCTCGATGTTGACGAGCGGGTTCCTGTCCAGGACGATCAGGTCCGCCAGCTTGCCGACCTCCAGGGACCCGATGTCCTTCGAGAGTCCGATGGACTCGGCACCGGTCATCGTGGCAAGCCGCAGCGCATCGTGCGGACGCATCCCCCCGGACGCCATCATCCAGAGTTCCCAGTGCGTGCCCAGGCCCTGCAGCTCGCCGTGCGAACCGAGGCCAAGGCGTCCACCGGCCGCGAGGAGCCCGGGCAGCTGCCGGGCGTGGAGCCGATGGACGTACTGATCCTCCCGCTGCCACGTGGTGGATTTCCACTTGTCGATCTCGTCGTGCGGCGTGAAGCGGCGGAGCTTGCGGTCGTTGTCCAGGTCGACCGACGTGAGGTACTTCGAGAAGCCGGACGGCCCGCCGTAGGCGACGATGAAGGTCGGCGTGTAGGTCAGGCCGCTGAACGCGTGCAGCTGCGCCACGTCGCGGTAGAGCGGGCTGATGGGGAGGGAGTGCTCGAGGCCGGCGTAGCCGTCCTGCATGAGGGTCAGGTTCATGACGAAGTCCGACGCCCCCTCGGTGGTCGTCGTCAGCCCCATCTCACGGGCCGCGGTGATGACCCACTGGCGGACCTTCCGGTCGCCGGCCACGTACTGCTTGATGGTCTGGGTGTTGAAGTGGTCCGCGTACCGCCGGACGATGTCCCGCGCCTCGTCGAGGCTGCGGATGTTGTCGGCGCCGAAGATGCCCGGGCCGGTGGAGTAGAGGCGCGGCCCGATGAGCGCGCCCGTCTCCATCAGATCGCTGTAGGTGACGACGTCCTCGGACGACGTCTGCGGGTCCCGCTGTGTCGTGACGCCGTAGGCGAGCTGGGCGAGAAACTGCGAGACCTGCGGACGATGAACGCCCCAGGCCACCCAGGTGTGGGCGTGCACGTCGACGAGGCCCGGCATGATGGTGCGACCGGAGACGTCGATGACCCGCGCGCCGGACGGGATGCGGACCGAGCCGCGGCGGCCGATGGCGGCGATCCGGTTGTCGCGGACGACGATGTCGCCCGACCCGATCACTTCGTTGCCCTTCATGGTGATGATCCGCGCCCCGCGCAGGACGACGACGCCGGTCGGACGATCCTTGCTCGCCGTGATGGCGATGTCCACGCGAAGCGGTTCATAGGCGGGCGCTCGCCGCGCGGAATCCGGCCGGGCGCGAG
>JABWBJ010000009.1 GCA_013360595.1 Gemmatimonadaceae bacterium
CCCAGGCGCGGGCGCTGGCGGCTGGCGGGGCCGGCCGCGGTGGCCGTGCCGGCGGGGGGGGAGGGGGAGGGGGCGGCTTTGGTGGTGGCCGGGGCGGGTTCCCGGGATTGGCCCCCGTGGTCACAGCGGACTACCGGGTGATCCTTGAAGCGGCCGGGCAGCGGATGGCGCAGCCCTTGCGCGTGGTCGTGGTGCCGCAGGGGGCTGCTTCCGTTCGATAGAACCTGGCTGCGTACTGCGTGCTGCCTACTGGGGCTGCGCGAAACATGGCTGCGTACTGCGTGCTGCCTACTGGGGCTGCCGCTGCGTGCTGGAGCAGCGTGCTGGGGCAGCGTGCGGGAGCAGCGTGCTGGAGCACGTTGCTGGAGTAGCTGCTGGTTGCCAGCCCGCGCGAAAGCATCCAGCCCAAGCACGCTGCAGCAGCCCCAGCAGGCAGCAATCGGCAACGAGCGGTGTGGTTCAGGCTGCAGCAGCCCCAGCAGGCAGCAATCGGCAACGCGCGGTGTGGTTCAGGCTGCAGCAGCCCCAGCAGGCAGCCATCGGCAACCAGCGAGGCTGTTCAGGCTGCAGCAGCCCCAGCAGGCAGCCATCGGCAACCAGCGAGGTTGTGCAGGCCAGTATCCAGCCCGAGCACGCTGCAGCAGCCCCAGCAGGCAGCAATCGGCAACCAGCGGGGTTGTTCAAGTTGCGGCAGCCCCAGCAGGCAGCAAACAGCAACCCGCTCGCCGTCAGGGCAGCGCTGCGTCGTAGATCCGCCGCTGATCAATCGTCCGACGCTGGCGTTTGTGCTCGTAGTGGAAGTCGACGACCAGCTGCTTCGGGTTCTTCGCGTCGATTCGGAGGATCATCCGCGCAGAGCCGTCAGTGTCGTGGCTGCGCTCGACGACCAGCTCGTTCTTCCGCCACTGTGCCTTCGTCTTGAGGACGGTCTGGTTCGTCATGGTCTCCTCGAGGACCTTCCCGTCGGCGCGGAGGTTCAGGAAGACCGGCCCGTCCTCGTCCTCGATCGATACGATCGAGTCGGCCTGCGTGACCTTGAGGGTGCGCGAGGCGGCGACCATTCCGCCGAAGATGAGCCGGAAATTCCCGCGACCCCCGCGAGCCGTTCCGCCTCCACCGCCTCCGGCCGAACCGCCACTGCTGCCGCCACGCCCGCCAAGCCCCGTGCGCATGGTCTTTCCCGCGCCCGTAGCTTCCGGGTCCTCGATCACGCGCTCCTTCGGCGGTTCGGTCTTCTCCGCGTTCAGCGTCCACGTCCCCACGAAAGACGGCGCGTCCTGCGCCGGCGAGACCACCGCCGCTCCGGGAAGCGCCGCCAGCGCCAACGCCACGAGGTTTCGGGAAACGGATGTCGTCATCGGTGCCTCCTCCGGTCCGGGACGGCGAGCCGGACCCCCGCCGGCGCACGCCGCGGAAGGAATATCGGATGTCCGGTCGCCCGCCGCCATCGGGGACCGCTCACCGTCCGGAGCTTCGCGGGCCGGGGCGCCCCTCCCGGCGCAGGCCGACGCCTTTTTCGCCACGCGGGGCTTGACGCGTGAGGGTCGCAGGCCATCCCTTTGACACCGTTCCAGCGCATCCTCACCGAGTCGGAGCATCCAATGAGAGCACGTTCGACATTTCGCCGGTGGTCCCTGATCACCGCCGCGCTGCCCGCGCTCGCGTTCGCAAAGGCCGTGGCGCAGGACGCCGCCCCCGCGCCGAACCGCGCCGAAGGCGAAGGACCCTTCGATCGCCTCATCATTCGCGGCGCGACCCTGATCGACGGCACCGGCGCGCCACCTCGAGGTCCGGTGGACATCGTCGTGGAACGCAACCGGATCACGCGCGTCGTCGACGTCGGCTATCCGAACCTGCCCATCGACCAGCGCCGCCGGCCCCAGGCCCCCGCGCGCGAGATCCAGGCCGAAGGGATGTACGTCATGCCGGGCTTCATCGACCTGCACGTGCACACGGGCGGTGTCCCCAAGGCGCCGGAGGCGGAGTACGTCTACAAGCTCTGGCTGGCCCACGGCGTCACGACCGTTCGCGGCGTGCCGTTCGGCGGCTTCGAGTGGTCGCTCTCCGAGAAGGCGCGCAGCGCGAAGAACGAGATCACCGCGCCGCGCATGGTCTCCTGCCACCGGATGGGAACGGGCGAGGGGTGGAAGGGCGGGCCGATCATGGATCCGGAGAAGGCGCGCGAGTGGGTCCGGTTTGCCGCCCAGGCGGGGGCCGACTGCCTCAAGCTCGGGGCGCATGAGCCGTCGATCATGGCGGCCCTCATCGACGAGGCGAAGAAGAACCGGCTCGGCACCACCGCCCACCTGGCGCAGACCGGTGTGGCGCAGATGAACGCGGCCGACGCCGTCAAACTCGGCCTCGGCGCGATTACGCACTTCTACGGCATCTTCGAGGCGATGTACGACCGGACCTCGATCCAGCCGTACCCCGACACGTACAACTACAACGACGAGCAGTGGCGCTTCGGCCAGGTGGCGCGGCAGTGGAACCTGGTGACGCCGCGCAGCGAGAAGTGGAACGCCTTCCTCAGGCTGCTCAAGGAACACGACGCCACGCTCGACCCCACCATGACCACGTACATGTCAGGCCGCGACGTCGTGAAACGGCGCACCGCCGAATGGCATGAGACGTACACCCTGCCGTCGCTCTGGGACTTCTATACGCCCAACCGCGAGAACCACGGCGCGTACTTCTTCAACTGGACCACGTGGGATGAGGTGGCCTGGAAGAAGTTCTACCAGGTGTGGATGGAGTTCATCAACGACTACAAGAACATGGGCGGCCGGGTCACGCCGTCCACCGACGCCGGGTTCATCTACAACACCTACGGATTCTCGTACGTCGAGGAACTGGAGAACTTCCAGGAAGCCGGCTTCCACCCGCTCGAGGTGATCCGCTCGGCCACGCTGCACGCCGCCGAGGAGATCTTCCGGCCCCTCGGCAAACCCATCGAGTACGGGGTGGTCCGCCCGGGCATGCTGGCCGACCTGGCGATCGTGGGCGAGAACCCGATCGCGAATCTCAAGGTGCTGTACGGAAACGGGTTCGTGCGCCTGAACGACAGGACCGGAAAGGTCGAGCGTGTCGGCGGCATCAGGTGGACGATCAAGGACGGCATCGTCTACGACGCGAAGAAGCTGCTGGCCGACGTGGCGAAGATGGTCGAGAAGCAGAAGAAGGAACGGGGGATCACCCGCCTTCCCGTGGCGATGTACCCGAACCCATAGCGTCGAGCGGGCCTCGAGCACCAGGCGGGCGGATCAGGCGAAGCGGACCGGATACACTCAAGGGCTGGTTGGGGGATCCGGTCTGGTCACAGGTCCCCGGGCAGGCAACCCGGGGACCTGGTCGTTTGGGGGCGGATGACCCGGTCGGGCCGGAAACTGCCCTTTTCTTCGGCGGTGTCCGCGAGGAGGGGCGGCGACGCAGGAGGCGGGAATCCGCGGGGGTTCTCACCACCCGTCCGGTGAAGCCGATCTTCCCGCCCTGAGCGCGCCCGGTGGCGCGCGCCTAACGCGGTGGCGGCGGCGGCGCCACCGGCGGGGCGTTGGCGAAGTGCGCGTGCGTGATCCGGAATCCGCGGCCGCGCGGTGAGATCACGAGCGTGACCGGGCCGGACTGGGTGGTGCCGTCCTCGCGCCTGAAGTGCCACGTGGCCAGCACGGTTGCCACCCCGCTGTGCCAGCGCGTGGTCGTGTCGGTCAGCCAGAGGCGGGTCCGGACCGCCTTGCCGCCCGCCACGAACCCGAACCCGGCGTGATGCTCGCGCAGGGCATCGATGCCCCGGATCAGCCCGGCCCGTTCCGACGAGAAGTACGTCACGCTCCGGTCGCTCCAGAAGACGGAATCCACCTCGCGCAGATCGTACGTGTTCCAGCTCCGTTCCCAGCGGGTCACGAGCCGGTCGACGAGGCGACGGTCCCCGGCCGTCTGGGCGAAGGCCGTGGCGCCGCCGAGCGAGGCGACAACGACGACAGCGATGGCGGCGGCGGCGCGGAGGTTCATGGCGTTCGGGTGGGTGAAGGCTGCATATGCGCGACTCAGCGCCCAAACCGCAACACCGTGTACGCGCCGGTTTCCGGGTCGAGGCCCACGGCGGCGATGGCGTCCAGCGTCAGCGACGGGGTCGGCCGCGGCGCGACAATCGAGACAGGGCGGAGCGGCATCCGGCGCACGGCAGGTCAGCGAGGCGTGAGGTGCTCCTGGATGAACCGGGGGCTCAGGTGCACGTCGAGCTGCACGAGCGGTTCGGCACCGATGGCCCGGAACGCGTGTATCTCGCCGGCCTTGATCACGAGGATGTCACCGGCGCCGGCCTCGAACTGCTCGCCGTTCACCGTCCACAGACCGCGTCCCTGCCGGATGAACTGCACTTCATCATAGGGGTGGCGATGCGGACCGGGCCCGCTCCCTTCGGCGCCGTCGAAGAGGAACGCGGAGATGCCGACGTTGTGGTCCTGGCCCACAAAGTGATGGCTACTGCCGCGATACCGAAGGTCCTGCTGTCGAATCCGATGCATGGGTGTGCTCCGAGTGTGGATCAACCAGGCCGTGCGAGGCGGGCATCGCGCCTCAATTCGGCGCGGAAATCGGGGTGGGCGATGGAGATCAGCGCCTCCGCGCGCTCCCGGATCGAGAGTCCGTGCAGGTTGACGGCTCCGTATTCGGTCACGACCCAGTGGACATGTCCGCGGGTCGTGACCACGCCGGCCCCCGGCGTCAGCTCGTGGACGATGCGCGAGACCGTCCCTCCGGCGCCCGTCGACGGCAGCGCGATGATGGGCTTCCCGCCGCGCGATCGCGCCGCGCCACGGATGAAGTCCATCTGCCCGCCGATCCCGGAGTAGATCCGGTGCCCGAACGAGTCGGCGCACACCTGTCCCGTCAGGTCGATCTGGATCGCCGAGTTGACCGCCGCGACCTTCGGATTCCGGCCGATCAGGCCCGTGTCATTGGTCCGGTCGCAGGAATGGAACTCGACCATCGGGTTGTCGTTCACGAAGTCGAAGAGCCGCTTCGAGCCCATCACGAAGCTCGTCACCGTCCGGCCCGGATGGACGGCCTTGAACCGGTTCGTCACCGCGCCGGTTTCGATCAGGTCCACCAGCCGATCCGAGAACATCTCGGTGTGAATGCCGAGGTCGCGTTTGTCGCCGAGCCGCGCCAGCACCGCGTTCGGGATGGCGCCGATCCCCATCTGCAGCGTGGCCCGGTGCTCCACGAGTCCGGCGACGATCTCGCCGATCCGCGCCTCCACCGGGGTCTCCGCCGCCGGCGGATGCTCGATGAGCTCCCGATTCGTGTGGACGAACGCCTCGACCCGGTCCAGGTGCACCGCCGTGTTGCCGTGCGTGCGGGGCATCTGATCGTTGATCTCGGCGATCACGAAGCGCGCGCTGTCCACCGCGGCCCGCGCCGCGTCCACAGAAGTGCCGAGCGAGCAGTACCCGTGCCGATCCGGCGGCGACAGCTGCACCATGGCGACATCCAGTGGAACCGCGCCGCTCAGAAAGAGGCCGGGGACGTCGGAGAGGAAGATCGGGACGAAGTCGGCCCGGCCCTCGTTCACCGGGTCGCGCATGGACGGCCCGTTGAACAGCGACACCGACCGCACCCTGCCGCCGCGTTCCGGCGCGGTCCACGGCGCCGGTCCGTCGGTGTGGAGGTGATACAGCCGGACTCCCTCGACGTCGTCGCGGGCGGCGAGCGCCTCGAGCAGCGGCGTGGGCGTCGCCGAGGCGCCGTGCGAGAAGACCCGCATGCCGGAGGTGATGACGGAGACGGCGTCGGCGGCGCTGACGGCCCGGTCGAGCGACACGCTTCCCCCGCTCCTCAGCGGTGCTCGGCCAGGTGGCTGAGGAGGAACCGGTTCGACCGGTCCGGCGCTTCTTCCGGGATCCAGTGCGTCAGGCCGGGCCAGGACTCGAAGCGGTACGGGGCGTCGACCCACGACGCCGTCGCCCAGGCGGCGTCGGGGCCTAACGCCATGTCGCGGTCGCTCCACACGTACGCCGTGGGCACCGTGACGCGGCCGGCGAGCGGGACGAGAAGGATCCCGGGCTCGAGCGCGCGATACCAGTTGAAGACCGCGGTCAGCGCGCCCGGTTCGCTGAGGCGATGCACGAACAGATCGACCCGTTCCGGCGGCACCATGCCCTGGTACACGCCACGGAGCACCTCGGCGCCGTTGCCGAGGAACGTGGATTCGGCCACCGGTGGCGTCCGGAACAGATCCACGTAGACCAGCCGCTGCTTCTGGTCCCCGTCCTGGGCGAAGCGGTGCAGGGCCGCGGTGTGCGGCGTCGAGAACGACGTCAGCGATTTGAGGCGGTCGGGGTGGAGGCTCGCGACCGTCCAGGCGACGCACCCGCCCCAGTCGTGTCCGACGAGGTGAAACCGGCCGAACCGGAACGCGTCGGCAACGGCGAGGACGTCGGCCACCAGCGGCCAGACCTGGTACGCCGACACCTCCGCCGGTCGCGCGCCCGGCGAGTACCCGCGCTGGTCGAGGGCGACCGCGCGGTATCCGGCCGACGCCAGGGCCTGCAGCTGGGCGGTCCACATCTCCTTGAATTCGGGGAAGCCGTTGAGGAGAAGGACCGGCTCTCCGTCCTTCGGGCCCGCCGAAAGGACGTCGAAAACCATGCCGTTGGCGGCCACCTGCTCGGCGTGCACGAGGACTCCGGGTTGAGGGGTTACCTGCGGGCGTGAACCGGGGCCACGCCGACGCGTTCCACGACCGACTGGAACCGCGGCTCATGGCGCACGGCCTGGAACCACGGTTCCAGATGGATGCGCCCCAGCCACCAGTCGCGAACGGCGATCGCCTTCTCGAGCCACTCGTACATCTGCTCGTACTCGCCGAGCCAGCGGTGGACGGAGGCCACGAGCACGGGCGCCACGTACTCCGTGGCGCTGCGGGTGACGATCTCGGCGAGCAGCGCGCGGGCCTCGGTCTCGCGTCCGGCGACGGCATGTGCCGCGGCCATCACGCCGACGGAGTGCGGGTGGCGTCCGAGGCTGGCGAAACGGCCGGCGTACACCAGCGCCTCCTCGGGGTGTCCGAGGAGCACGTGGATCACGCCCGCCCAGTAGTTCGCCAGCGGGTGCTCCGGGCTTCGCGCCATGATCTCCTCGAAGGCGGCCAGCGACTCGGCGGTCTTCCCGGCCACCATCAGGATTTCGGCGCGGTCGATCTGCGGCACACGCGACAGCGGATCGAAGGCGCGGCCCTGTTCGGCAAAGGCCACGGCTTCATCCAGGCGGCCGTGCGACATCAGCACGTACATGAGCTGCGAGCGGCACTCCACCAGGCCCGGCGCCAACTCGAACGCCTGCCTCGTCAGGCGCTCGCCCTCCTCGGGGTTCCACTCGTACCAGTTGGCGACGGCGCCGCGCACCGTGAGCGCGATGGCTTCCGACGGCGAGATGGCCAGCGCCCGGTCGGCGAGCTCGCGCGCGCGCGTGAAGGCCATCTCCGCGGGCATCGCGCAGTAGTAGCCGAGGTTCAGGAACGAGTAGGCCAGCCAGGCGTGCGCCGAGGTGAGCGTCGGATCCAGCGCGATCGCGCGCTCGAAGCGCTCGATGGCCCGCGGCATGTCCATGTCGCGCATCTCGAGGTACGCGCGCCCGCGCAGGAACTGCTCGTAGGCCTCGGCGTTCCCGGGGCCGGCGGGGCGCACCCGCGTCGCCGCCCGTTGCTGGGCGGTGGTCGTGAGGGCGAGACGTTCGGCCAGCGTGTCGCCGATGGCGTGGGCGATCTCGTCCTGGACCGCGAAGATGTCGGTCAGGTCCCGGTCGAACTTTTCGGACCAGAGCACCGCGTTGTCGGTGACGCGGGTGAGCTGGGTGGCGATGCGGACCCGGTTGCCCGACCGGCGGACGCTCCCGTCGAGCACGGCGTCGACGCCGAGCCGCGCGCCCACGGTCCGGAGGTCGTCCTTCGTGCCCTTCATGGCCAGGCAGGAGGCGCGGGGCGCGGTCCGCAGGTTCGGCATGTGCGCCAGGGTGCCGAGGATCTCCTCGGTCATGCCGTCCGAGAAGTACTCGTTGTCGGGGTCGCCGCTCAGGTTCACGAGCGGAAGGACCGCGACCGACGGGCGGCCGTCGTTCTTCGTGGCGGACACGACCGCCATGCCGTTGAGGGCATCGAGCACCTCCACGGTGGTGAGCGGCCGGTCCGCGCGGTCCTTGGCCAGGCAGCGCATGACCAGCGCACACAGGGCCGCCGGCGCTTCAGCGGCGAGGGTGTCCACCGGCGGGAGCGGGACGCTGAAGTGCGCGGTAATCAGCTGCATCCCCCGGAGTCCCTCGAAGGGGTGCTTGCCGGCCAGCATCTCGTACGCCGTCATGCCTAACGCGTAGAGGTCGGCCCGATGGTCGATGGTGGGGTCGGCGGTGGCCTGCTCCGGGGCCATGTAGGCCGGCGTGCCGAGCGACATGCCGTCCTGCGTGATCATGGTGACCAGCGAGGTGGTCGAGGCCTCGTCGACCGTGCCCGTCCAGCCGGCGGCGGGCTCGGCCCGCTCCAGCGCCTGCTCGACGGCCTTGGCGATCCCGAAGTCGGTGACCATCGCCGCGCCGCCCGAGAGCAGCACGTTCTCGGGTTTGATGTCGCGGTGCACGACGCCTTTGGCATGGGCGTATGCCAGTGCGCGGGCCATGTCGCGCAGGATCACGATCGCCTCGCTCACCGGCACCGTACCCGCCTTCATCCGGTCCCGGAGCGAGGCGCCCTCGACGAACGGCATCGTGTAGTACGGGAGGTCATCGAGCAGGCCGGCGGTGAGGACCGGCACGATGTTGGCCTGCTGGAGCCGCGCGGCCAGCATGATCTCCCGGGTGAATCGCTCCAGATCGAGCTCGCCCACGAGGCTCGGGCTGATCACCTTGATCACCACCTGCCGGCCGAGCGCGCGCTCCTCGGCCACGAAGACCCGCGACATGCCGCCGCCCCCCAGCTCGCGCTGAATGGCGTACTCGTTGCCGAGCCGGGCCTGGAGGCGTTCGTGAAGATCCATTTCTGGTAGCGGCTCCCCGCCGACCCGCTGACGATACGGCCACACGACGGGGCCGGCAAGGCGCTCCGCCGTCAGGAGTTAGGTGCGTCGATCCTCAGTCGGACGCTCCGTCCCACTCCCGCCTGAGCCATTCCACGTCCGGTTCCCGCCGCGGCACCTGGTTCAGCTCCCGCCGCTTGTCGGCGATCGCAACGTACACGGTGCGCCGGACCCGGTTGATCCCGCCCAGCGGCTGGTGTTCGGGGAGCGAGTGCCACGGGTCGAACGACAGCGACAGGGCGAGCTGCCGCTTCTCCGGCGTGTCGAACTCCTGCGCCGGGATCCGGAGCGTGGCGACTTTCCGGGGCGGGGAGAGCGTCTTGTCCCAGACGACGGTGGGATCCTCGACCGGCATCGCCTCGCGGTCGGTCTGCACCTGGGCGCAGAAGTCGAAGGCCACGTCCTCCTGGCGGAGCTGGGACACCAGGGCCGCGCGGAGGCGATTCTCGCGGCGGCGGAGGTCGGGGTCGTCGAAGTGAATGAGGGGAGGCGGGCCGTTGATCGACTGGGGACGGGCGATCCAGTGCACCGCGTTCGGGCCCAGCCGATACGGCGTGCTGCTGTAGTACGTCGTGTCCAGGCTGCTCCGCGGCGGTTTCTTCCGCAGCTGCATGAGGAGCTTCGCCTCGTGCGGATGCCAGAGCAGGTACGTCGGCACCAGGTACAGGAGCTGCAGCAGTTGCCCGACCCCGGCCGGGAGACTGCGGATGACCGGCGCCTGGCTGAGACGGAATGCCCCGAGGGCCTTGCGCGAGAACACCGCGTAGTCGGGCGCGTTGCGGATGAAGAAGACCGGGCAGTCCACGAGCAGGAAGTCCTGCGTGGTGGCGTCCTTCTCGTCAGGCAGGACCTTGGTCCCCGGCACGTCGAACAGCTTGATGGCCATGCCGTGCGTGTCCTTCGACGCCTGGTTCCGGTTGGCGGCATTCGAGCAGCGCACCAGGGCCGGGTATACGCGCGGCTCGCGGAAGACGCCGTGCCGAAACTCGGCGGGCAGGTCGGGGAGCACCTCGAAGGCGGCCCGCACCACGCCGGCCGCGCTGGCGTGTTCCACGCGCTGCACGGGCCGGACCTTCGTGTTCATCATCGCGAAGATGACGTCGCGGACGACCTGCATCGCCCCGGCTTCCCCGGCCGGGATGTCCTCGTCGTCGTACAGGTTCCCCCAGTGGCCTGCCATGCGCCTCCCTTCAGGTGGTCGTGCGCTGCGAAGTGGGTGCCGCCCCTCAGGGCAACCGGGGCATGTCGAAGACGGCGCCGGGCTGCGAGCCGCGAATCGCCGTGGCGTTGCCGTTCGCGTCGAGCCGGAACTCAAGGCTGATGCTCCGGTTGGCGCGCAGCACGAAGGTCGTCCCTTCCTCCGGTTCCAGCTCGGTGGGGATCCCGGCGCCCTGCTGGTAGAGGAGGACGTTCCCCCGGAGCACGATCGTGACCACGGGACCGGTCGGGAGCTGGTACCGTCCGGTCAACCGCTGCAGGAAGGCCGGGTCGCGCAGGCGGGGGTCCGGTTGCCGCGCGAGAACGATCGGCGGCACCGACGGCTCGAAGTTCGCCAGCAGCGACTCGATCCGTCCCTTCGTGCCGGTGCGGAAGGTGAATTGCTGGTCGGCGAACGTCGGGTCGGCGGGATTCCGGACACCGGCAAACGTCTCGTAATGCCAGTGCGCGAGCTTCGCCGTGATCCCGTTGTAGGTGAAGACGAGCGTGTCGCGCTCGACACTCACGGTCGCGGCGCCGTAGCCGCTGTCGGCGTAGGTGCCCGCGTAGGCGGCGAGCGGGTGGGCCGGTCGCGTGCCGGGTACGCGGGCCTCGCCCTTTCGCTCCTCCATCTGGCGCTGCGCCGGGGCCGCCGCGTCTCGCGCGCGCAGCGCTTCGCCGTTCCAGTCCTTGCGCTCGGCGCCGAGCAGCCGGTCCATCGCCGTGCGGGCCAGGATCTCGGTGATGGCCGCGCCATTCTGGTTCGTGAGCACGACGATGCCGATCCGGTCGTTGGGGAGCATCGTCACGCCGGCGCTGAACCCGTCGATGTTCCCCCCGTGCTCCACCCGGTAGCGGCCGCGATAGGTGTCGACGAACCATCCCAGGCCGTAGCTGCGCGGGCCGATCTCGGGGGCGGGTCCGATGCCGCCGATCGGCGTATGGGGCCGGTACATGTCGCGGAGCGTGGTCGGCTGCAGCACCTGCCGGTCGCCGAGCTTGCCGCCGTTCAGGTGGAGCGTCACCCACTTCGTCATCTCCTCGGCGCTGGAGTTGATGGAGCCGGCCGGTCCGACCAGGGTGATGTCCCGGAACGGCAGGCGTTCGATCGTGTCACGCCGGACCGTGTAGCCGAGCGAGTGATCGGGGTCCTTCTGCGACTCGGCGACCGAGAAATTGGTGCGGGTCATGCCCAGCGGTGCGAGCACCAGCTGACGCAGGCCGTCTTCCCAGCTGGTCCCGTTGATGGTCCCCACGAGGAAACCGGCGGTGAGGAACATGAGGTTGTTGTACTGGTACCGCTCGCGCAGGTCGGCGCTGGCGGGCAGGTACGCGAGACGCCGGACCAGCTCTTCCCGCGTGCTGGTGGTGTTGTTGTACCACACCAGGTCGTGGCGCGGGAGCCCCGAGCGGTGGGTGACGAGGTCGCGCGGCGTGAGGCGGAGCGTCGCCACGTCGTCGTGCATGCGGAACCACGGGATCCAGGTGCGGACGGGGGCGTCCCACGCCAGGCGGCCCTGGTCCACGAGGGCGCCCATCGCGAAGGTCGTGAAGGCCTTGCTCGCGGATCCGATGGCCAGGAGCGTCCGCGGCGTCATCGGGAGATTGCGGGCGCGGTCGCGAAGGCCATGCCCGCGGAGATAGACCGTCTCGCCGTCCACGACGATGCCGATCGAGAGGCCGACGACGCGCCACGCCGTCATGGCGGAATCCACCCAGGCGTCGAATCCCTTCAGCGCCTCTCGCGCGAGGTCGGCGGGACGCGGCCCCCGCGACATCGTGAAGGAGAAGACACCGGCTCCCTGGGTGAACCGCCCGGCGACGCTCCCGTCGCTGGCCATCGCCCCGGCGAAGGCTGGCGTGCCGGGGATGCCGGAGATCTCGAACTGCAGGGAATCGCCCCGGACGCGGACGTTCTTGAGCGCGAGGTCGCGCGCCCCCTGCTGCGGAATGGAGATGTCGCCGCCGCAGGTCCCGCCCGGTTCGCGAGTGAAGTCCACGTCGAAGGCCAGCCTGGCTCCGGGCAACTCGATCGTGCCGACCCAGCGTCCGCTGCAGAGATCGGGACGCTCCGTCCCCTGTGCGGGCAGCCCCGCGGCCGCCAGCGCCACGAGGACGAGGAGCGTGATGGGGAGGCGCAACGAGAGCGGGAACACGTCTGGCCGGAGGGGAGGGGGGAGGGGGAGGGGGGACGGGACCGCGGGCGGCGCGAGGCGGCTGATATTGCGGCCCGTGGAGGATCCACGCAACGGAAACAGGCGGTGACCGCCGGCCACCGCGTTGCCGGCCCACGACGATCCCGGCGAGGCTAATCACATGCCACCGCAGCGGTTGGGGGTCGTTGCACGCACCGGAATCCGGCCCGTTCGTTCCGACGGTTCCACCTAACGCATTGACACCCGCGCGCCGTGGCGGCATATGGAGGCCGGGCGGAAAGCGATCCGGCGGCTCCAGGGCCGCCGGCCGGTTGTTCAAACCTGGTGACGGCACCGTCCTTGCCGGGTGCGGGATCGGACCATTCCACGAACCTGATGCCCAACATCTGCGGAAAGGCGTACGGCTTCACGGCGTTCACACCCATCAAGCGCTGGAAGACGCCGTTCGTCCGGCTCTTCTTCTGGTCCGTGCCGATCATGTCGTCGCGGTTCGTCCAGAAGTACTTCAGCTGGATCCATCTGGTGAAGGCCCAGCAGCTCCTGCTCGAGCTTTCCTTCATCCACTTCGCGCGCTGGTCCATCGTGAAGCACGACTTCTGGCCGCGCCTGTCGCCGCAGCAACCGAAGGACCGCACGCGCTACGACTATCTGATGTTCTGCTCCAACTTCAACGGGACCTGGGAGCAGTACATCGACGCGTTCTCGCAGGTCATTCCCGACGGGATGAACATGATCTGGCGGACGTCGGAGCAGTTCCCCGGCGCGCAGCCGATCACGCCCTTTCTGGCCTACATCCGCCGCGTTCAGTGCGACTGCGACTACTACTACGGCGCCTACCCGGGGGCCACGGCCACGGACGTGCGGCAGTCGCTCAAGCTCTACGAGCAGCTGCAGACCTTCAGCGCCCGGACCGAGTCCATGGATGCGGCGTCGTTCGGCCGGGAGTGGAGGACGTTCGTGTTCACGGTGCAGGACTGCCTCGGGTCCACCGGTCCGGATCCGGCGATGATCGACTGGCAGGAGATGATCTTTCCCGAAGGGAGGCGCCCCGAGGACATGGGCCCGCGCGGGCTCAACACGCCCAGGAGCGTTTCGCCGGTCCGGACGTCGCCCGCGGTGGGCGGCGGACCGATGCCTGACCTCACCGGCGCCTGACGAGCCATGGCCAACATCGACGGGCAGTCCTATGCCTTTGCCGCGCTCACGCCGATCCTGACCGGCAGCACGCAGGGCGTGATCCATGTCGCCGAGCTGCGCAGCGTGCTGGCGCGCCTGAACGCGGAGTCGCCGAGTCCGATCACGAAGGTGCCGGGGACGCATTTCCTGCGATGGAACATCATCGACACCATGCCCCAGCTCGGCTTCCCCACGCGCGAAGACCCGCTCAAGTCGAAGTACCTCCTGCTCGAGACGGACTTCGACGGCGACCGGGACGCCTGGATCGACGGATTCGCGACCGCGGTCCCCGACCTGATCACGGCGATCTACCGCCACTGCGCCGGATTCCCCGGCCTGAACGATCCGGCCACGTTCCGCCAGTACCTGGTCGCCGCCCAGCTCGACACGACGCTGGACTTCGCGCCCTACAGCACGCAGTCGCTGGATCGCGTGCTGCGCGCGCTCGAGACGCAGCGCCGGTTCGTCGTCTTCGCGCGGCAGGCCCAGGGGCGCCCCGACGCGGAGGTGCGTGTCGCGTTCTCGCAGTTCGTCGAGCAGCTGCGGGACATGCCGACTCCGCCGCCGGGCACTCTCTGACCGCGCCATCGCCTCGCCATGCGTGACGTCGAACTCGCCGATATCCAGGGGAACATCCTGCGCGGCTACAATCAGCCGCACTTCCGGTACGTGTACTACCGCGTCGGCGATCCGGCGCAGGGCCAGGCGTTCCTCGCGCGGCTCGTCCCGTCGATCACGACGGCGCAGCCCTGGCGGGACGGGAAGCCGTCGTGGACCCTCAACGTGGCGTTCACCATCCGCGGCCTGTTCGCGATGGGCCTGCCGCGCGAGGTGCTGGCGACGTTTCCGATCGAGTTCCGCGAGGGGATGCGCGAACGCGCCGACATCCTGGTGGACCGTGGCGAGAGCGCGCCGGCGCAGTGGGAGCCGCCGTGGGACGGCGAAGGGGTGCACTGCTGGGTGGGCATTTCCGCCAACCACCCGTCGGAGCGCGACCGGCGATACGAATGGGTGGAGCAGCAGCGCTCGGCCTTCCCCGCGATCGAACGCGTGGGGATGCAGGATGCCGGCAAGCTCACCATCGATGGCCAGCTGAGCCCGAAGGAGCACTTCGGGTACACGGACGGGATCGGAAACCCGAGCATCGACGGCGTTCCGGGGCGCAAGACGGCCGGGGGCGGGAAGATCGCGCCCCGGGGCGATGGCTGGCAGCCCATCGCGCCCGGCGAATTCCTGCTCGGCTACGGCGACGAGGCCGGAGAGATCTCACCGACGCCGCGCCCCGTGCGCTTCTTCCGCAACGGCACGTTCATGGTGTTCCGGAAACTCGAGCAACGCGTGGCGGCATTCCGTCGTTATGCGGCCGAGGAGGGGGCGCGGTACCCGGGGGGCGTGGAGCAGTTCAAGGCCAAGCTGGTGGGGCGCTGGCCGGACGGGACGCCGGTGGAACTGTCGCCGGACCAGCCCGACCCGTCGATCGCGAACGACCCGTCGCGGAACCTGGACTTCACGTACGGCGGCGATCCGCTCGGCGCGCGCTGCCCGATGGGGGCGCACATCCGCCGGGCGAACCCGCGCGACGCCACGGGTTTCGGCGGGTTGCTCTCGAACCGGCACCGGATCATCCGGCGCGGCGTCATGTTCGGGGACTGGCTCCCCGAAGGCGCCGAGGACGACGGCGGCCGCGGCCTGCTCTTCATCGCGTTCAACGCGAGTATCGAGCGGCAGTTCGAGTTCGTGCAGCAGCAGTGGATGAACTTCGGGAACGATTTCTGCCTGGGCAACGACCGGGATCCGTTGATCGGACACCGGGACGGCCGGGGGGACAAGCTGGTGATCCAGGGGGATGGCAACGGGCGCACGCCATGGATCACGTCGCCGATGCCGGCGTTCGTCGTCACGAAGGGCGGCGACTACTTCTTCATGCCCAGCTTGTCGGGGCTGAGGCTCCTGGCGAATGCGGAAGCGGAGCTGAATCCGGAGGCGTTCTAGGGCGGAGCGTCCAGCGTCCAGCGTCCAGCACCAGCACCAGCACCAGCACCAGCACCAGCACCAGCACCAGCACCAGCACCAGCACCAGCACCAGCCCGCAGCGGCAGCCCCAGCAGGCAGCACGCCGCAACCAGCATCAGAAGACTGGACAGGACCGCGTGTAGGGCATTCCCCGGCGCGACGGGCGGATCGCTGGCTTGCCCGGTGAACTGGCCTGGTCCATGGTAGGTGTTGACCAGTATGGATGGGAGGCCTTTGGCCACACGCGCTGCGGCAGATGCGTCGCCACTGACCCTCGATGCGCTGTCCGGCCTGCTGGAGCGTGTCGAGGACGGCGTCGTCGTGCTGGACCGGGACTGGCGGTACCGGTACGTCAATCGCGCCGCGGCCCTGTTCTTCGGCCGCACGCCATCCGACCTCATCGGCCGGCACATCTGGACGGAGTTCCCGGAAGGCATCGGCCAGCCGTTCCACCTGGCGTATGAACGCGCCATGGAGACGCAGCAGCAGGCATCGTTCGAAGACTACTACGCGCCGTGGGACCGCTGGTTCGAGAATCGCCTGTATCCGGCGCGAGACGGACTGGCGATCTTCTTCAGCGAGATCACCGCGCGGAAGAAGTCGGAGCTGCACCTCCGTGACACCATCGACCGCCTGAATCTCGTTCTCGAAGGCACGCAGACCGGCCTCTGGGACTGGGATCTGGGAACGAACAAGGTGCGCTACTCCCGCGAGTGGAAGAGTCAGATCGGGTATCGCGAGGACGAGATCGGCGACGACTTCGAGGAGTGGCGGTGCCGCGTCCACCCCGACGATCTCGGCGATGCCGTCGGGCACGTGCAGGCGTCTCTGCACGCGGGATCGGCCGATTTCGAGAACGAGTTCCGGTTCCGGCATCGGGACGGTTCGTATCTCTGGGTTCTGGCGCGCGCGCACATCGTGCGGGACGACCACGGGGCGCCGGTCCGCATGGTCGGCTATCATATCGACAACACGCAGCGAAAGGCGTACCGGCTGCTGCTGGAAGGCCAGAACCGGGTCCTGGCGCTCGCCGCGGCCGGTGCGCCGCCAGGCCGCGTCCTGGAGGAGTTCGCGTCCGTGGTGGAGAGCGTGATGCCTGACGCGGTGGCCTCGGTGCTCCTGCTCGACGAGGACGGCCGACACGTGCGTCACTCGGCGGCGCCCAGCCTGCCGCCGGCGTTCGTCGCCGCGATCGACGGCCAGCCGATCGGACCACGGGCTGGTTCGTGCGGAACGGCGATGTACCGGCGCGAGGCCGTCATCGTGACGGACATCGCCTCCGATCCGCTGTGGACCGACTACCGTGGCGCCGCGGAGGCCGCCGGACTGCGGGCCTGCTGGTCGCAGCCCATCCTGGACGACCAGCGCACCGTGCTCGGCAGCTTCGCGGTCTACTTCCGCGCCCCACGACGCCCGACGGCCGCCGAAGAACGGATCATCGCCAGCGCGAGCAGCGTGGCGGCGGTCGTCATCTCCAGCGCCCGCAAGACCGAGAGCCTCGCGGCGAGCGAGCGCCAGCTGCGGCAGGTCATCTCGGAGGCACCGCTGGCCATCGCCATGTTCGACCGGGAGATGCGGTACCTCGTCCACAGTGAGCGCTGGCTGGCCGACTACGGTCTCGAGAACGCCTCGCTGGCCGGGCGATCGCACTACGACGTGTTCCCGGAGATCGACGAACGGTGGAAGTCCGTCCATCGTCGCGCCATCGGCGGCGAGGCGCTGAGCGCCGACTCCGATCCGTTTGTGAGAGCCGACGGACGGGTCCAGTGGGTGCGCTGGGACACGCGGCCGTGGCGCGATGCGTCAGGCAGGATCGGGGGCATCATCATCGCCTCGGAGGACGTCACGGTCCGCCTCGAAGCGGCGCGGCAGCAGGAAGCCGCCAATCGCCAGCTGCGACTCCTGGCCGCCGGCCTCGAGCGGGCGCGCGAGGCGGAGCGGACCCGGATCGCGCGAGAACTCCACGACGAACTCGGGCAGGTGCTGACGGGCATCAAGATGGACCTGGCCTGGGTCCGCGGCCGGCTGCCGGACGGCGAGTTGCAGGGCCGGGTTCAGGCCCTGATGGCGCTGGTGGACGACGCGGTCCGGGCGGGGCGGCGCATCGCGTCCGAGCTGCGCCCCGGAGTGCTGGACGACCTCGGCCTCGGCGCCGCCCTCCGTTGGCAGGGTCGGGAGTTCGAGCGGCGCTCGGGGATCGCGGTGTCGCTCGTCATCGACGAGGATCTCACCGTCGACGCCGGCCGCTCGACGGCGATCTTCAGGGTCGTGCAGGAGGCGTTGACCAACGTTGCCCGGCATGCCGGCGCGTCGGCGGTTCACCTGGCCCTCCGCCAGGAATCCGGTGACCTCCTGGTGGAAGTCGAGGACGACGGCGTCGGCATCGGCACGGATGCGCTGCGCGGCCTCCATTCGCTCGGGCTCCTCGGCATGCGCGAACGCGTGGCGACCTGGGGGGGCACCCTCGAGATCGCGCCTGGGCGCACAGGACGTGGAACGGTGCTCAGGGCCCGGTTGCCGCTCACCGCCACGCAGGAGGGAGGCGCGTGATCCGCGTCCTTATTGCCGACGACCACCGAATCGTCCGGGACGGCGTGCGGCGCCTGCTCGCCGACACCCGGGACATCCGCGTCGTCGCTGAGGCGTCCACGGGCAACGAAGCGACCGCCGCGCTGGGTCGTGAGGCCGTGGATGTGGTGCTGCTCGACATCAGCATGCCGTCGACCAGCTTTGCGGACACGCTTTCGGCGATCCGGACGGGACACCCGAGCGTCCGCGTCATCGTCATGTCCGCGCACGCCGAAGAGGAGTACGCCCTGCGCGCCTTGAAGGCGGGAGCGCTGGGGTACGTGACCAAGGAGCGCTCGCCTGACGAGTTGCGCAGGATGCCGCCCTCGCCGCGCACGCCCTCGGTAATCAGCACGCCCGCGCCGGCCACGCCGG